>CAVCCW010000004.1:0-66560 GCA_963600825.1 Bacteroidaceae bacterium
AGTAGCTGCTGCCTCTGCCCTGACCGGTTATCTGACCGATCCAAGAGACCTCGGCGAAGCACCGGTTATTACACTGCCAGAAACCTTCCTGGTTAACGACAACTGCATTGAACTTCCTGCCTCTCCGGAAGAAGCAGCTAATGTAGAAATTCAATACGGACCGAACATCAAACCGTTTCCGGATTCCAATGTTTTGACAGATGAAATTTCTGCCAAGGCCATTTTGAAAGTCGGAGACAACATTACCACCGACCACATTATGCCGGCCGGCGCCAAGATTCTTCCGTTCCGTTCCAATATTCCGAAATTGTCCCAGTTCTGCTTCCGTCAGTGTGACGAACACTTTGCCGAAAACTGCAAGAAGGAAGGCAAAGGCTTCATCATCGGCGGCAGCAACTATGGTCAGGGTTCCTCTCGGGAACACGCCGCACTGGTTCCGCTTTATCTGGGAATTAAAGCCGTTATTACCAAGAGTTTTGCCCGTATCCATGCAGCCAACCTGATTAACGCCGGCATCATGCCTCTGACCTTCCAAAATCCGGAAGATTATGACAAGATTGATCAGGGAGACCAACTGGTTCTGTCTGATGTCTTTGCCGGCCTGGATTCCGGTGAAATCTTCCTGAAGAACGAAACCAAGGGCATTACCATTCCTTTGGTTGCCTCCTTCACCGAACGGCAGAAAGAAATTCTGAAGGCAGGAGACCTGCTGCAGTACACCAAGAAAAACAGCTTAAACTAAAGGAAGTGTTTCCCATGGAAAATTATGTAGAACAGGCCGTTGCCCAGTTCAAAGAACTGCTGGAGCAGCAAATTGCACGGTCTGATAAAATGGCAGACGACGCCGGTAAGACAGACTTTGCCAGCAAAGACCAGATTGTCATTGGTCTGGCCGGCGGAGACGGCATCGGCCCCATTCTGACGGCAGAAGCAGAGCGGGTTTTAAACTACCTGATTGCCGATGAAATTGCTTCCGGTAAAATTGTTTTAAAGACCATTGAGGGCTTAACCATTGAAAACCGAATCGCCAAAAACGAAGCCGTTCCGGCCGATGTTCTGGCAGAAATTAAAACCTGTGACGTCCTTCTGAAAGGACCAACCACGACCCCGAAGGGCGGCACCATGGAAAGTGCCAATGTATGCCTTCGTCGGGAACTGGATTTGTATGCCAACTGCCGTCCGGTTTCCGTTCCGGAATTGAACATTGACTGGATGTTCTTCCGGGAAAATACCGAAGGAGAATACGTTCTAGGCTCCAGAGGTGTAGAAATTCCGGGCAAGCTTGCGTTTGACTTCAAGGTAACCACCAATCCGGGAACCGAACGGATTGCCCGCGCTGCCTTTGACTATGCAAAGGCTAACGGCAAAACCAATGTTTCCATCGTTACCAAAGCAAACATTATGAAAAAGACCGACGGTAAATTCTCTGAAATTTGCCATAAAGTTGCAGAAGAATATCCGGGCATTACCGCAGATGACTACTACATTGACATTATGACCGCTAATCTGATTAACCCGGAATTCCGTACCGGATATCAGGTCTTTGTTTTGCCGAACCTGTACGGAGACATCATTACGGATGAAGCTGCTCAGATTCAGGGCGGCGTCGGTACGGCCGGTTCTGCCAATATCGGTGACAAGTACGCCATGTTTGAAGCCATTCACGGTTCTGCACCGCGCATGATTGAAGACGGTATTCAGGACTATGCCAACCCGTCCTCCCTCTTCAAGGCCACCGAAATGATGCTGCGGCACATTGGTCTGACTGAAAAGGCAGACCTGTTTGCCAAAGCAATGCAGATTTGCACCGAAACCGAAAAGAAAGTGGTTGTTACCGGCAACACCGACGGTGCTACCTGCCATCAGTTTGCCGATTACGTTATGGAAACCGTTCAAGCATTATCTTAAAGTAAAGGAGACACCGTTATGGGATCTAAGTATGTATCTATCTCCGTCATCAAACGTCTGCCTCGTTACTATCGTTTTCTTGGAACCTTACAGGAGCAGGGCATTGTCCGCATTTCCAGTCGTGAACTGGCAGAACGTATGGGCCTTTCCGCTTCTCAAATTCGCCAGGACCTGAACTGTTTTGGCGGCTTTGGTCAACAAGGATATGGCTATAATATTGAAAGCCTGCATGAAGAAATTGGTAAAATTTTAGGACTAAACCACGGCTTTAAAGCTATTTTGGTAGGTGCCGGCAATTTAGGTCACGTTATGGCAAATCAAGTGGATTTTGTATCGCACGGGTTTGAACTCATCGGTATCTTTGACAAGAACGAAAGTCTGTCCGGGCAGCTGATTGGCGGCCTTCCGGTTCGCTCCTCCGTTTATTTGGAAGATTTCTGCAAAGAAAACGCAGTTGACATGGCCATCCTCTGTATCCCTACCAACGCAGCGGAAGAAGTAGTTGACACCCTGGTTCGTTGCAACGTAAAGGGCTTTTGGAACTTCTCCCACTACAATATTCATGAGAAGTATCCGAATATTTCCGTAGAAAATGTCCACCTGAATGACAGCCTTATGACGCTTTGCTATCAGGTCTATAACGCAGATTAACCCTAGGAGTACCCTTATGAAACAAATTTTAGATTACATGCCGCTGGACATTGTGGCACATCCGGAAGGGTTCGTAATCGTCACTCCGGATGGCAAAGACGACCGTGGCAAACTACGCATTTCCTTCCAGTTTTATCACTTGGAAAAGCAGGTGGTGCAGCGGGTAAAGAAAGATTTCTACTGCGCCTGTAAATTCGGCCCTGCCTACAAGGAAATTGTTCCACAGGTGCAGGACTACATTTCCTGCGCCGTCTGTGAAACCCCGGCAGGGTTCACCAACCTGGTTTTCCCTACCGGAGAAATGGGAATTTTTGACGTCAACGGAACCCTGATCTGGACGGGCGATTTACTCTATCACGACTGCGCCCTTCGCTCCTGTGCACCAGACAACACCAATATCTGGTGTGCTGTGCCGGATCAGAATGCCATTGTACGGTATTCCACCAAATTACAACGGGTAGATTTCCGTATTGGTGGTCTGGACACTTCCGCTCTGGGCAGACCTATGTCCGTATCACGCATAGACAATGATCTTTATGTCTGCTGCAAAACCTCCCAGAATATCAAAAAAATCAATCTGGAAAATTACACTGCAACCGATTATAAGAAGTTTGAAGAAGGCGTCCTTCGCTTCCTCCACATTGGAGACAAAGAAGTGGTTGTTCTCAGCTCCGGCATTTATTTGTTGGAAAGTGACACTTAACTTAACCTCTGAGAAAACAGCAAAAAGAGAAAGACAGGGCTGAACATCTTGCTCAGTCCTGTCTTCTTTTTTCTAAATTATATCCTCTTCATTTTTGATTCCCTTTATTTTGGAAAAAATGAAGAATCTCCGTTAAAGGAACCTGGTTGGTTTCGGCCAATTGTTTGGCGCTTTCGTATTCAATGGTGGTCTTTTGGATATCATGATACGTACATTTTTTTGCTGCCACAGGTCCATACGGGGTCATGACGGTAGTTGGTTCCCGATCCATGATAATGCGCTCTGTTGGCGTTCTGCGTAAACCAATTGCGCCGGTTTCCCGGAAGATGGTATGGATTAATGCCTCTTCCTGCTCCGGCTTGCAAATGACCTTTAAAGCATAGGCGGGCCGGTTCTTTTTCATATAAATGGGAGTATAAGATACATCCAATGCGCCCTGCTGTTCCAGAAGTTCCATAGTATAGCCAAGGGCTTCTCCGGTACAGTCGTCCAGATTGGTTTCCAGAACAATGACGTTATCATGATATTGCATGATCAAGCCTCCCCTCTTTTAGCTTGTTCCTTTAGGCTTCTTCAATTAGAATGGCTCGCAGCAGATTCGGTTGCTTAAAGACCCGTTTGCCGGCACCATATCCGACCTGCAAGGCCGGGTAATCTGCCGCGGAAACGTAAGATTCCGCCAAGGCGGCCACTATGGCGGCTCCGGTTGGGGTCACCATTTCTCCATTGTTGTCTGTTTGATAAACCGGCACCTGATAACGTTCCGTAATGGCCTTGGTGGCCGGAACCGGAACCGGCAGGCGGCCGTGGTGGCAAAGCACCGTTCCGCTGCCTTCCGCCAGCGGTGTGGCAAGGACCTTTTCAATTCCAAGATTGTCCAGACAATACGCCACACCGCAAATATCCGCAATGGAATCTGCTGCGCCCACTTCATGGAAGTGAACTTCATTGAGTGGCTTTTGATGTACAGTTGCTTCTGCTTCCGCTACGATACGGAAGATTTTTTCTGCAGTAGCTTTGGCTTGAACTGATAAAGCAGAGCTTTGGATTAGCGTAAGTACATCCTGTAAATTTCTGCTTTCTGCTGCATGCATATGTTCATGGTGATGCTCATGTTCCTCTGTTACTTCATGGGCATGCTTGTGACCATCCGGCAATTGCACATCAAAATCTTTTGCAAGAGTTTCTTCTCTTTGTACCGTTTGCAAATGAAACTGGCAATCCGGAAGAAGTGCAGTTAAGGTTTGATATAACCCATCCCAATCAGCACCAAGGTCAAGCAGGGAAGCAACAGTCATATCTCCGGCAATACCGGAGGCGCAGTCTAATAATAAGGTTTTCATTCGATTTCTCCTATTTCATGGGTCTTTGCTAAACTTTATGTGGTTACGTCATCAAGCGTCCTGTTGTCCATTAATTTTAGCTGCCAAATAGCCGGCGCCAAAACCGTTATCTATGTTGACAACAGCTGTCCCCGCGGCACAGGAATTCAGCATGGCAAGCAAAGCAGACAGTCCACCAAAATTAGCACCATATCCTACACTGGTAGGCACAGCAATAACCGGAACATCTACCAAGCCGCCGATGACGCTGGCCAAAGCGCCTTCCATGCCGGCAATGGCAACAATACATCTGGCAGAACGAATATCATCTAAATGCCCTAGCAGACGATGCAAGCCGGAAACCCCGACATCATAACAACGGATGATGTTTGCGCCACACATATAGGCCGTTATGGCAGCTTCCTCTGCCACCGGAATGTCTGTAGTTCCTGCCGTACAAACCGCTACTGCACCGACCGTCTTTTCCGGTATTCCTACTGTAATGCACTTAGCACTTTCATGGAACTCGGCTTTCGGCAGCAACGCTTTTACGGCATCATATTGTTCTTTTGAGGCTCTGGTACCAAGCACCAAGCCACTTTTCTGATACAAATGTTCAAAAATGGCAGCGCACTGATCTATTTCCTTCCCCTGACAAAATACCACCTCCGGGAAACCGGTACGAAGGGTACGATGGTGGTCCAGGCAGGCAAATCCGCCCAAATCCTCATAGGGTAATTGTTTCAGCTGGTTGTAAGCGGTTTCCGGGCTTACCGACCCAGCTGCCACTTGTTCCAGTATTTCTTTTAATTCCATAGCCATTTCCTTAGTGTTCCAAGCAGCTGCAATCCAGTTCTGAATACTGCTCTAAGAAATTTTTCAGGTCAGCCAGCATACTTTCTACGCCGCCTTCGGTATTGCTTTCCAGGTTGAATGGCAGAATAGGATCATGCACTGACAGCCGAAGCAGGAACCAACCATCCACATCTGTCTTGGTGGCACGGAAACCTTCTCGGTTATCATCTGCCGGTTGATAGGCCGGATTTTGCCCGATAAAATCTACCAGATCCGCAATGACCTTTTCGCCGTAACTGCGGAAATCCGGTGTTAAAATTTTGATGCGGTATTCCCGTTCCTCTGCCGGTTCGGCCAAGTCAGCAATCAGCTGATCCAAGGTCTTCCCTTCTTTGCGAAGAACTGCGGCTTTGATAATAATTTTGGTCATCAAATAAGCGCCGTCATCCAGATAATAATTCTCTCGCAAAGCAGCATGACCGGAGGTTTCAATTGCCAGCGGCGAGTTAATGCACTCTTCCCTGTTCAGGCGGATACATTCGTCAATAACATTGCGATATCCCCGTTTAAAGCGGTGATGCTTTCCGCCCAGGCAATCTTCAATAAAGGTTTTTAAACCGGAAGACGTAACGGAATCAGTAACAATTGTGCCGCCCTCGTTGCCTTCCAAAGCAATACAGGAAGCCAGTGCAATTAAGGCATTACGGTTAATTTCCCGTCCATCTGCGGCAACACAAGCAGCGCGGTCAACGTCGGTATCAAAGATGACACCCAAATCTGCCTGATTATTTACTACGGCTTTGGAAATGGAATCCATTGCTTCGGCATTTTCCGGATTGGGAATGTGATTCGGAAAATATCCATCCGGTTCTAAGAACTGGCTACCGGTAATGGTGGCGCCAAGCGGTTCCAAAACCTTAGTGGCATAAAAGCCACCGGCACCGTTACCGGCATCTACTACAATATGGAAGCCACGCAGAGGACGGTTGTAATCGTCCGCATTGACGCCTTCACAAATCTTTTCCCGTAAGGTCCGGGCGTATTGATTCATGTAATCACAAACTTCACAGGTACCGGATTCTGCTGCCGTTACTTTGGCACCATCCTGTGCCAATTGCAGAATTTCTTCCACCTGTTTTCCGTCAATGCCACCCTGCTTGGTAAAGAATTTAAAGCCGTTTCTGTTAAATGGGTGATGGCTTGCCGTAATTTCAATGGCTGCATCGCACTCAAAATCTACCGTTGTCATAAACATGGACGGTGTGGTGGCAAGGCCGCAATCTTTTACGTCAACACCGCTGTCCAAAAGAGCCTGTACCAGTGCGGTTTTCAGGCGCTGCGCAGAAATGCGCGAATCATGTCCAACAGCAACAGTATAGTGATCCCGCGCCTTAGACGCATTTTTTTCCAGCCATACCGGAAAAGCGTAGCCGACAGCTGAGGCCACTTCATCCGTCAATTGCACAGCCTCTTCCGGCAGATCGTCGGTGGCAACGCCTCTGATATCGGTTCCGCTTTTGATTGCTTTCCATTGTTTTTCCAGCATAATTAGTTCTCCTTTTCCGCGTAAGCTCCGACACGGATCATGCCAAGCTTTTCATAAAAGCATTGCTTTTCCGGCTTACACATAAGATAAATGGTCTTGTCCACATACACATTGCACAGGTGGCGAATATTGCTTGACGCATAATGCTTTCCCCTGCAATCCGCATTGGTTGAAATGGCACCGAAAAATACCGCCGGTTCTGTAATGACCAGGGCAGCGGCCGTGGCACAGGCGGACTGGTTTGCCATTAATAGAACGGAGCGTGCTGTCTGATGGCGGATGCGGTGGGAAAAATCCACCAGCCACGCTTCGTAATCCTGGCCCAAGTAGCCGGGATTATTTTTTTGCAGCAGCGTATAAAACTCTGCCAAATTTTCATTTTCTAAAAAGGAAACAGATTCTGCACTTTCTTTGGCGATGCAGTCTTCTCCCTTTTCCAGTTTCATCAAGCAACCGGATTCTTTTGTTCCGGTTACTTCCGGCGTGGAAATCAGGGTTTGATAACCAATCATAGGCAGGAAAGAAATCAACTCTTCCCGGTCTGCAGCACTTGCAGATTCTGCAAGATACGCCGTTACTGTTCCGTAGAACTTAGAACAAAATGCAGTTAAATGTCCCGCTTCATTGCGTTGTACCCATGAAGTAGCAAACGGGTAGGCCGTTCCGTAGGACAGCAATGGCCCAATGGCCTTTACACCTAAACAAGAAGTTGCACAAAAATCTTCTATTTCCCGTATCAGCTCTTTGGAGGGCTGTTCCAATAATGTAATCATAAGTTGTCAATCATTTGCCACTACCGGCAGTAAAGCATTTACCAGGGCTGCTGTGGCCTGTACGTCCCGCTGGTCCATAACGCAAACCGGTGAATGTAAATATCTGGTTGGGACGGACAGGGCCAGCACCCGCGCACCGGCTCCGGCGGCCTGCACCGAAGACGAGTCATTGCCACCGGCAATGACCGTTTTTGTCTGGCACGGGATTCCTTCCGCTTCCGCCACTTGGAAAGCACATTTATAAAGTCCGGAATCATATACTGTGCCGCGATCCATAAATGGAACCACCGGTCCACTGCCCAGCAGGCAGGCACGTTTTTCATTTTCCACATCCGGAAGGTCCCCGGCCGTAGTGGTTTCCAAAATCAGAGCCACATCCGGCTGCAGGCGGAATGCGGCGGAGCCGGCCCCGCGGGAGCCAACTTCTTCCTGTACAGAGAAAACTGCATCAAAAGAATACTGCTGTTTCTGCTGTAATAATTCCAGCAAGATAGCGCAGCCGACACGATCGTCCAGGGCTTTTCCTTTCCAGTAGTGGTCTTGATCGCCGAAAGAAAGGAATGAAGATGCGAAGCAGGCATAACTGCCCAGTTCTACAAAGGCCGCTGCCTCTTCCTTGCTATGAGCGCCAATGTCAATCTGCAAATCCTGCATTTCCGGAATCTTTTGCTGCTCTTCCTTAGAGCAAAGGTGGATATGTTTTAAGGAAATAACCCCGGTTAATCCGGATTCCAATTTAACCCGACGGCCAATCAGAATGGCAGGGTCTATGCCGCCAACGGCATCAAATTTCAAATACCCTTCGTCTGTAATGTAGGTAATAATCAAGCCGACCTCATCCATATGAGCACACAGCATGAGTTTATTTTTCCCGTTTCCGTCTGTTCCCTCTTTATGGCAAATCAGATTTCCCAGGGCGTCCACAAAATAGGTAACGTCCGAAGGAAGATGTTCCATCAGATATTGTCTGACCGGTTTTTCCCGGCCGGATACCCCATTCAACAGACTGAGTTCTTTTACTAAATCCGTCATCAGCTTCTGCCCCCTTCTGCCTTTTCTGCCAGCGTCATAAGGAATTCAGTAATCAGCTGTGCAGTCCACTCCAGATCCTGGGTATCTACCACTTCTACCGGGGTGTGCATATATTTCAGTGGGATAGAAACAAGGGCAGTTGGAACACCGGCTCGCGTAACGGCAATGTCATCCGCATGGGTTCCGGTCCGCCGTGTCATAACCTCTATTTGGTATGGAATTTCTTTTGCTCCGGCAACTGCTTTTAACGCCTGTGTCATGCTGTGATCCAGTACCGGTGCAACCCCAATCATAGGGCCTTTTCCAATCAGGCCGCATTCTTCCTTTAAGCAACCAGGCGTATAGGCAAAGCTGACGTCAACCGCAATTGCCATATCCGGATTGGCTGCAAAAGCGGCAGTTGCAGCAGCATGACCGCCACATTCTTCCTGTACCGTAAACTGCACTGACAAGTTCGGCTTGGCCGCACCATTCAGAGTGCGTTCCCGTATCATTTCCAGAACGCGCAGAAAGACTGCAATGCCGGCCCTGTCATCTAATGCTGCAGCGCAAACTTCCGAGCCAAGCAGTTGGCAAAAGTGATTCTTTGGAACAATACGGTCTCCCAGGGAAAGAAGCGCTTCACATTCTTCTCTGGTTAAGCCGGTATCAATGGCTAATTCCGTTTCCTTTTTTGCGCGACCTTCCTCTTTGGGATCCGCAAGATGAGGCGGAATGGAAGTAATAACACCATAAACCGGACCTTTTCCCAGTACAGTGACCTCCATCCCGGCAAGGGTCCGTTCATCCGGTCCGCCGCATTTATCAAATTTCAAAAAGCCATTATCTGCAATACCAGTCAAAATAAATCCGATTTGGTCTACATGTGCATCTAATAAAACGGATGGGCCGCTTCCCTGTAAAGTACCAATGACAGATCCACGACAATCCTGCCGCACTTCGTCTACCAATGGTTTCATGAGTTCCGCTGCTACTTTGGCAGCCGGTGTCTCCCTGCCGGATACGCCGGCAGGAGCCGTCAGCATTTTTAAAACAGACGCTAATTCCAAGCGGCTCACTCCTTTTTTCTGTAAACATTTTAACCATTAAATTTTATCATAAGAAGCGTTTTCAGACAATAAAAAGACCGCCCGGGAAATCCCGGACGGTTTGGCAGGGATGGCTGGATTTGAACCAGCGGTGACGGAGTCAAAGTCCGTTGCCTTAACCCCTTGGCTACACCCCTGTATAAGGCAATTCTGTTTTGAAAAAAAGAAAAGGCGGCCTATCTGAAAGCCACCTTTTGAAATGGGGTGGATAGTCGGATTCGAACCGACGGTCTCCAGTGCCACAAACTGGCGCTTTAACCAACTAAGCTATACCCACCATATAATGGCGCGCCAGAAGGGACTCGAACCCCTGACCCACTGCTTAGAAGGCAGTTGCTCTATCCAGCTGAGCTACTAGCGCATACAACGTCAAAAAGTGGAGCGGGTGATGGGAATCGAACCCACGTAGCCAGCTTGGAAGGCTGGAATTCTACCGTTGAACTACACCCGCATCTTTTCGCGACGGTGATTATATTATCATAACCACCGCCGCTTGTCA
Organism: Bacteroidaceae bacterium; assembly: GCA_963600825.1. Classification (GTDB taxonomy): domain Bacteria; phylum Bacillota; class Clostridia; order Oscillospirales; family Acutalibacteraceae; genus RUG420. The sequence continues at coordinate 10,318 of CAVCCW010000004.1, forward strand.
ATGTAAAAAAGTCGGAATTAAACAGGCTTTACCTGAATTTCCCCGTTCTCCAAAGAAAGATGGATTCCAGCCGGATTGACGCCATCTGCAGCAATAATCAGATCCGCAATTTTGTCTTCCACATTACGGCGAATGACGTTGCGTAAATCCCGGGCACCGCGAACATTGCTGTCCATCCGCTCCCGCAAAGCTGCCGGAACATCATCATCAAAGGTCAGGGCAATTCCCTTATCCTTTAACGGTTCTTCCAATTCAGCAAGCATCAGGCGTGCAATGTCTTCATAGTCGGAATCATCCAGATTGCGGAAGAAAACAACTTCATCTACACGTCCGATGAATTCCGGACGCAGGAACTGCCGCAGGGCCTTCATGGCATGTTCCTTGTTTGCCGTGTCTATGCTCTTGTTAAAACCAACGCTGGCTTCCTTAACGGAACTGCCGGCATTGGAAGTCATAATGATAACCGTATTTTCAAAGTTTACTGTTCTGCCCTGAGCATCATTAATACGTCCTTCATCCAGAATCTGCAATAAAATGTTCATAACATCCGGATGGGCCTTTTCAATTTCGTCAAACAGAATAACGGAATACGGCTTCCGGCGAACTTTCTCCGTCAGCTGGCCGGCTTCGTCATAGCCAACATATCCAGGCGGCGAACCGATAATCCGGGAAACACTGTGCTTTTCCATGAATTCGGACATATCCAAACGAATCAGCGTTTCCGGCGTATCAAACAACTGCAGAGACAGCTGTTTGACCAGCTCAGTTTTTCCGACGCCGGTCGGTCCAACAAAGATAAACGATGCCGGCCGTCTGCGGGCATTAATCTGAATTCGACTGCGTTTTACTGCATTTGCAACGGCATGGATGGCTTCCGGCTGACCCTTTACATGAGCAGCCAACGCCTCTTCCAGGCCGGCCAGCTTCCGCAAATCAGATTCCATAATCTTATTGGCCGGAATGCCTGTCCAAAGCTGGATAACCTTTCCTAGATCCTCCTGCAAAACCTGATTGTTCTTTGCCGCTTCCTGCAACGCCGGAAGTTTTTCTTCCAAGGCAGAAATTTCAGATTTTACATTTGCCTGTTCCTCATAGTCCGGATGCTCTGTATCTGCTTCCAATTCTGCCAACAGAGCTTTCTGTTCTTCCAGCTCTTTCTCCGCCACTTCGCACTGGCTGATTGCCTTATTCCGCAGATTAGCCGTAGTACAGGCTTCGTCTAGCAGGTCAATGGCCTTATCCGGCAGGAAACGGTCAGTAATATAACGTTCTGAAAGAACTACGGCTTCATGAACCAGGTTGTTACTGATTTGCACCCGATGGAACTTTTCGTAATATTCTTTAATACCTACTAAAATCTGGTAGGTATCTTCGATGGACGGTTCTTCTACTTTAATGGGTTGGAACCGGCGTTCCAATGCCGCATCCTTTTCAATATGTTTGCGGTACTCCGTAAACGTGGTGGCACCAATTACCTGAATTTCTCCGCGGGACAAGGCAGGCTTCAAAATATTGGCGGCATTCATCGTGCCATCGGCATCTCCGGTACCAACCAAATTGTGAACTTCATCAATAAACAGGATGATATTTCCTTCATCCTTTACTTCCTGAATTAAACCCTTAATCCGGCTTTCAAACTGACCGCGGAACTGCGTACCCGCTACCAAAGCAGTCAAATCCAACAGGTGGATTTCTTTGTCCTGCAGTTTGGCAGGTACCTTGCCCTCTGCAATACGAAGGGCAAGCCCTTCGGCGATTGCGGTTTTACCTACCCCTGGCTCGCCAATGAGGCAGGGATTGTTTTTGGACCGGCGGCACAGAATTTGAATGGCGCGCTCTACTTCCCTATCCCGGCCAATAATCCGGTCCATCCGACCTTCTCTGGCTTTCTGTGTCAGGTCAGTAGCATACAGCCCCAGAAATTTCCGGCGTTTCTGCTGTCCTTTGGTTCCGTGCTTTCGATGCCGGCGCACACGGGTTTCGGTCTCTTCGGCAGTTTCCGGAGCCTCTTCCAAGGCTTCCATCTGTCCGTTTCCCTCCTGGTCCGGATTCATGATGGCATTCATCATTTCACCAAGATTGCCCATGTTTCCCATATTTCCAAGCAGATTTTCCAAGGACAGCATGGATGGTGCGCCGCCCTCTTCAAAATCTTCGTCCGCATTGAAACCCAGCATGGCATTCATCTGATCGGAAACCTGATCCAGATCTTTTTCCGATAATCCCATGCGATCCAGCATTTGTTTTACCGGACCAATGTTCATTTCTGCAGCGCATTTGATGCAGTAGCCGATTGGCTCATTTTTGTCGTCATCCAGCCGAGATACAAAAACCACAGCCGGGTTTTGCTTGCACCGTGTGCAGAGCACTTGTTTCATAGAAGTTTACTCCTTATTGTCGGCTTTATTTGCCTTATGCTCTTTCACCTGCTTCAGAATGTCAGGCATATAAGAGATAAAGGCAATTAAGGTGAGTACAGCCGAAATGGACACTAAAATAACAACGACCACAGACGGAAGAGTCCATGCGCCGAAGGAAGCAGTCAGGCCAAAGACCGGGCTGCAAATTAACAGAAGAAGCATAACAAGATAGTAAACAAAAGTGGCTACCTTGCCATAGATAATAGCGGCTCCCGGAATGATGTTAACGGAAAGCATAACAACGGAGCCTACTACCATCAGCAGCTCCTTGACTACATAAAACCAGAAGATCCAGCTGAATCCGCGCAGCAGGGAATCCTCTGCGCCATGATATGCAAAGAAGAACGCAATGGCGATGGTCATCTGGGTCAGCTTATCAGCAAGCGGATCCAACAGTTTTCCCAAATTAGAAATCTGGTTAAATCTGCGTGCAATTTTTCCGTCCAGGAAATCCGTCAAACCGGAAACAGCTACCACAATGATGGCTGCCAGGTAGGATTCTTTCAGGAAAAGAACCAGGAAGACCGGAACCAAGATAATCCGCACCAAAGAAAGTGCGTTTGGAACGGTCAGGGCCCCATCCGTTAACCGTTTGGCCTGTTCTTTTAAATTACTCATACTAATTCTCCTTTATACGTAAGCGCTTTTAGCGCGGTTGTACTATATTGGATCCGCCAATCACCAGATAATCCTGTACCAAGGTAACAAGATAGGAATTGTCTAAACTGGTCTGGACCGATTCCGGAAGAGCATCCCAACCGGAATCCCGCAGATAAGACAGAGCAAGTGCAAATGCCACAATCAGCAATCCGCCTTTCACTACGCCAAATATGCCGCCAAAAATCCGATCCAGGGTGCCAATGCCTTTTGTGCGATGCAGTGTTTTGATAAACAATCCAAGCAGCCAGCTGACCAAAGTGGACAGAAAGACAAATAACAGGATACTGACAACCACACTGGTCAGTTGCATCAGCACATTGGAAAGATACTGGTCCGTAATAGATTCGGCTATGTCGGATGCCTTTGTACTCATTTTAGACGCTTCCTGTACATAGTCAAACCATTTATTGTTTTCGTGGTAAGCACTACCGTTAAAAATGGCAGACTTGATCCGGTCTATGGCAATATTACGCACCACTTTTTCATAAAGAAATTCGGCAACAGTGGAAGTATAACGGGCGGTTACAAAAACAGCAAGTAAGTAAGAACCCAAGCCGGATAAAGAGGCCAGTGCGCCTCTTTGATACGAAAGAATAACCGTCAAAACTAAAATCAACAATAAAAGAAGATCCGTCATCTGTTATTCCTCCTTGGCTACTTTATACTTTTCCTTTGCCTTGGAAATTTTGCCGGACTCATAAATGTAAGTACGGTTTCCTACGCGAAGACCGGTAATGGCATTGGAGCTGGCAACGTAGCTCTTGTACTGATGTCCGCCCATGCCGTAGCTGTCTACATGCGCATTGCAGAGAACGGTAATCCGGTTACTGGAGGCAGTTACTGATTTAATTTGCTCTTTATATTTCTTTTCAAAGGAAACCTTTCCGCTTTGATTATAACACTGAAGCAGCTGCGAATTTAGGCTTCCGTATTCCGCCAAAACTACAATGGTTTCTCCGCTTTCTCCGTAACAGAATGCGGAGACAGTACTGGTGCTTAAATCGGTTTCCTGATTTTTCTTTAAGTTCTTCAGGAAGGCAATTTTATTGTCTCCAATGGCTACCACATCATTATTCGTGGCAAAGTTAACACTAATCATGGCCGTTCCCGGATATTCAAAGGAGCAAACCGGATCCGAATAAGAGAAGTCAAACACATATACCTTTGAAAAAATTTCTCCGGCCTCGGAACCGATGACGGAAACCGCCACGTAACGGCCATTGTCTGAAAGGGCCACGGAGGTAATGGTATAATCCGCGCAATTCCAGACAAACTCCGTCTTTTTATAAGTTTTATTCAGAACCGTCAATCTTGACGTGGCCTTGTCAGACAAGGTGGCAAGGGCAATATTGCCTTTGCGACCGATGCAGGCCGTAATAATGTCTTCATCGTCTTCCGTAGTTCCTTCATAAACCACGTCCGTCCGGGTTTCCACGCGGTACCGATGGCCGGAGCGATTATAGACAATTGCCTTACGATCCTTCAGATACATGGCCGGATTGGCATAAGTGTGCGTCTTTTCCGACGTTTCCTTAGCGGTACCGCTTAGGGTAACCGTGCGTCCGGATTCCAACAAAAAAAGGTCTCCACTAATTGAACCGATTTTTTCTACTTCGGCGGAATTGACCTGATAAGGATATCCACTACCCGGCATCATAGAGTGAAAGGTATTGACAACACTATCCTTCATAGAGGACAGCGAGGCAATCTGGAAGTTAGATAAAGCCACTAAAAGCAGCATCAGGATGACTAAAACCAAAGCAATGATCCGTGCAGTCTTCTTTCTGGCTGCCGTCCAGGAAAAGGTCTTCACGTAATGAACCAGTCTGGCCCAAAGGCGGGCAAGCCATTTGCCGGCCTTTTGAAAAAAGGCTGCCATCCGTTTCATTCCGTGTCACTTCCTTTGTAAAATACCTGATTTAAATATAGGCCGCAGGCCGGCGCCGTCAGGCCGGCTGCTGCACGATCTTCTTTTGCTAAAATAGCGGGGATACTGCCTGCCTCCCGTTTTCCTTCGTTAATCCAAAGGAGGGTTCCCACCATAATCCGTACCATATTGTAAAGAAAACCATCCGCTTCTACAGTAAACAAGACCAAATCCCCTGTCCGTGTTACAGAGGCCTGCTTTACGGTACGAATGTTGCCATTTACGGGTTCCTTATTGGCACAAAAGGACGTAAAGTTGTGGGTCCCAACCAAATCCTGTGCCTGCTGATTTAAAAAATCCACATTGATTGGCCGGTGATACGCCAGAGCCCGATCCTGCAAAAACGGATCTTTTCCTGGCCCGTTGTAAATTTGGTAAACGTATTGTTTGGAGTGTGCACTGTATCGCGGATGAAAGGAGTCCGGAACATCCTGACAGGCAAGCACGCCAATGTCTTCCGGCAATTTGGCATTCAGGGCTCCCATCAGGCGGTAGCAATCCATGGTTCGCTCCGTTCGTAACGTACAATAATAACGATTAGCATGAACCCCACTGTCCGTGCGGGAACAGCCAGTCAGTGCTTCCCGGCTGCCGAAAATGGCCTCCACCGCATTTTGCACTTCCTCCTGGACGCTTTTGGCGTTTTCCTGTACCTGCCAGCCGTGGTACCGTGTACCCAGGAAGCGCAGGGTAATTAAAATGTTGCGCAACGCTTGCGTCCCTCCTCTGTTTTCTTCTCCGTTTTAAATGGCTGCCGGCAGGAAATGATTCAATACAAAAATACCGGCAATGACCAGAACTAGATAAACCAGCGCAAGATAATCTCTGGCTGCCAGTTTCATCTGCTTCATGCGCGTCCGCCCTTCATATCCATGATAACAGCGGCATTCCATGGCAAAGGCCAAATCATATGCCCGGCGGAAAGACGTAATAAACAGCGGGATAAAAACGGGCACCAGCGCTTTTGCCCGTTCCACCAGATTGCCGGTTTCCAGGTCCGCGCCGCGGGCCTTCTGTGCACTGGTAATCTTGTCAAATTCGTCTATCAGTGTAGGAATAAAGCGTAGTGCAATGGTCATCATCATAGCAATGGTGTGCACACTGCCTCGCAACGGTTTAATGGGACTTAACAAACGTTCAATTCCGTCAGTAATTAAGGTCGGCGATGTAGTGTACGTCAGCAGCGAACTGGCCACGATCAGGCAAAGAATCCGCACTACCATAAAGATTGCGGTAGACAGGCCGCCGGAGGTAATGTGAATAAAGTGCCAATCCACTAACATAGTGCCTTTTTTGACGTAAAAAATGTTCAGTAAAGCGGTCAGAATGATAATTATCAGAATGGGACGAATGCCCTTCAAAATGGTTTTCAGCGGAACCTTGGAAGCCGCCACCATAATGCCAAGGGCAAGCACCATAAGCGCCAACGATGCAAAATTTTTACAAAGGAAAATACTGATAATGAAAACTAAACTTAACACCAGCTTCATGCGAGGATCCATCTTATGAAGAAAGGAATCCCCTGGAAAATACTGGCCAATAGTAATATTTTTAGCCACTTACACGCCCTCCTTTCCGGAAAGACGCCGGACTTCATCCACGCCCTGCTGCAGAGTATAAATATCGGTGCGGCAAGGGATGCCGATTGCATTCAGTTGTAAGAACACTTTGGTAATCTGCGGAACATCCAGGCCAATTTCTACTAAGCGTTCCGCTTTTTGATAGGTTTCTTCTACGGTTCCGTAGCACTCCACCCTGGCATCATTCATAACTAAAACACGGGTGGCAATTTTGGCTACATCTTCCATGGAATGGGACACAATCATAACGGTACTTCCGGTGTTGTCCCGGTAGTCCCGAATCATTTGCAAAATCTGATCCCGGCCACGCGGATCCAAACCGGCCGTTGGTTCATCCAGAATTAAGACTTTCGGTTCCATTGCCATAACTCCGGCAATGGCAACCCGGCGTTTTTCCCCGCCGGATAAGTCAAACGGAGACTTTTCCAATAACGCTTCCGACAGACCGACAAACTCTGCGGCTTGGTGCACTCTACGGTCTATTTCCTCTTCGGACAATTTCTGATTTTTGGGTCCGAAGGCAATATCTTTATAAGCTGTTTCTTCAAATAATTGATATTCCGGGTACTGGAAACAAAGGCCTACAAAAAAGCGGCTTTCTTTCAGCGTTTTTTTGCTTTCCCAGATATCCTGGCCATCTACATAGATTTTCCCGGACGTTGGCTTTAACAATCCGTTAAAATGCTGGATTAAGGTGGATTTTCCGGAACCGGTATGCCCGATAACGGCCACCAATTCCCCCGCCTCCAGTTCAATAGAGACGTTATCCAAGGCTACTGTTTCAAATGGCGTTCCTTCGCCGTAGCGATATGTCAGATTTTCTGTCTTAAGAATTGCCATGGGCGCTTAGTTCTCCTTCAATACGGCAGACAGGGCTGCCACGCATTCTTCCGTTGTCAGAATATCTTCCGGCATGGGAATTCCGGATTTCTGTAACAATTGGCTAAATTCGGTTGCCTGCGGAACATCCAGGCCTACCTGTTTCAGCTGCTCCGCATTCCGGAACACTTCATAGGGCGTTCCGTCAGACAAAATCTGACCCTGATCCATGACAATAACACGGGAAGCAGTTGCTGCTTCTTCCATAAAGTGCGTAATAAAAATTACGGTCAGTCCCAGTTCATCATGCATTTTCCGAACGGTATTCATGACTTCCTTCCGGCCCCGCGGATCCAGCATGGCGGTGGATTCATCTAAGATAATACACTCCGGTTCCATGGCCAGTATACCGGCGATGGCTACCCGCTGTTTTTGACCGCCGGACAGCTTATGCGGTTCATGCATTTTATATTGTTCCATACCAACCGCTTTTAAGCAGTACTCTACACGTTTCCGAATTTCTTCCGGTGGAACGCCTAGATTTTCCGGGCCAAAGGCTACATCCTCTTCTACAATGGTTGCCACAATCTGGTTATCCGGATTCTGAAAAACCATACCAATATGCTGGCGCAGCTCCATAAGCCGGTCCTCATCTCTGGTGTCTATACCATAAGACGTTACGGTGCCATGGTCCGGAACCAAAATACCGTTACAAAGCTTGGCCAGGGTGGATTTACCGGAACCGTTGTGGCCCAGAATTGCCACATACTCCCCTTTTCGGATGGTCAGGTTCAGATTTTTAATAGCAAGCTGACCTTCTGTGGTATCGGACTCCTCCTCATAGGAGAAATCAACATTTTCAAACTTGATGAGCTCTTCCATGAAGCCCTCCTGCAGTTGCAATTACTTTTCCCAAATGGCAGATGCCCCACAAGGGAGACACAAGCCGGTCTGCGTTGTCGGTAAACCAATTTCGTCACTCCAGACGGTACCGCCGTAAACCGGCACAATCAGACTGCCCAGAATATAACTCATAACCGATGGGGAAAGACCAGTAGTATAAGAGTTAATTAAAAACATGAGCGGCTGGTCGGAAAGGACCTTTTGACAGGTTTCCATCAGCTCGTAAATTTTATCTTCCAGCTTCCATACTTCCCCGCCCGGGCCTCTGCCGTAACTGGGCGGATCCATAATAATAATGTCATATTTGTTTCCCCGGCGAATTTCCCGTTGTACAAACTTCAGGCAGTCATCTACCAGCCATCTAACAGGCCGGTCCTGCAGTCCGGACAAGGCAGCATTTTCCTTGGCATAGGCCACCATTCCTTTAGAGGCATCTACATGACAAACGGAGGCACCTTCTGCTAAACAGGCCAATGTAGCACCACCGGTATAGGCAAACAAATTTAATACCTTCACGTCTTTGCGGCCGGAATTGCGAATTACCTGTCTGGTATAGTCCCAGTTAACCGCCTGTTCCGGAAACAGTCCGGTATGCTTAAAGCCCATAGCTTTAATTTTAAAAGTCAGGTCCCGGTAGGTAATATCCCATTGATCCGGCATTTTTTTATATTGTTCCCACTTGCCGCCGCCTTTTTCGCTGCGATGATAACGGGCATGCGCCTGTTTCCACATAGGATGTACTTTTGGTGTTTTCCAGATAACCTGGGGATCCGGTCGAATTAAAACAATATTTCCCCAGCGCTCCAGACGCTCTCCTTCGGAAGAATCCAGCAATTCATAATCCTTCCAAAGCTCGGTGTTTCTCATAGAGTAGGACTCCTAAATAAAGTTTAAATTAAGCGTTCGCGTACTACTTCGGCAATGTCATTGCCCAGGCGTTCAATCTGTTCCGTGTCCTGTCCTTCCAACATAACGCGAACCAATGGTTCTGTACCGGAAACACGGACTAATACACGGCCGGTATCCCCTAATTCTTCTTCCGCTTTGGCAATAGCAGCCGCAATTTCCTTGTCTTCCGGGAACCGTACCCGTCCATACTGGGAAACACGAACATTAATCAGGACCTGCGGATAAATAGTCATGCAGGAAGCCAGTTCCGACATCTTTTTGCCGGAGCGCTTCATAGCCTTTAACAGCTGAATGGCAGACAGTTCACCGTCACCAGTGGTGGCATAGTCCAGGAAAATGACGTGGCCGGACTGCTCTCCGCCAATAGAGTAACCGCCTTCCAACATATTTTCCAGGACATAACGGTCCCCTACTTTAGTCTTTTCACAGTGCATACCGTTTTCTTCTGCAAATTTAAAGAAGCCCATGTTGGACATAACGGTAACTACAACCGTGTCTTTCTTTAAATGACCGGCTGCTTTTTTATCCAAAGCGCAGATAGCAATAATTTTGTCACCATCTACTACTTCACCGTTTTCATCTACTGCAATGAGACGATCCGCATCGCCATCAAAAGCGAAGCCACAGTCACACTGATTGTCTTTTACAAATTGACACAGCTGTTCCACATGGGTAGAACCGCAATTGTCGTTGATGTTGGTGCCATTTGGATCCGCGTTAATGACAAGCGTCTGGCAACCAAGGTAATTAAACAGTTTTTCCGCTGTTGTGCTGGAAGCACCGTTGGCGCAGTCCAGCGCCACCTTTTTCCCGTTATAACGGAAGCCTGTGGTGGTCAGCAAATGGTTGATATAATCTTTGTGTGCCTTCTCTTTAGCAAAATGAATGGTACCAAGATCAGCCCCCACCTTAACCGGCGGAACTTTGGCTTCATCCAGAATAATTGCTTCAATTTCTTCTTCCAGTGCGTCCGGCAATTTGAAGCCGTTTCCCTGGAAAATCTTGATGCCGTTGTATTCATACGGGTTATGGGATGCAGAAATCATAATACCGGCATCATAGTGATACTCTTGTACCAAATAGGCAACTGCCGGAGTCGGGATAACACCCAGCACTAAAACATCAGCACCTACGGAAGTTAAGCCTGCTGCCAGAGCAGCATATAGCATATCACCGGAAATGCGGGTATCCGCACCAATCATGACTTTTGGATGTTTCTTTCCTTCTTCGTTACCGATTAAAACCATGGCGGCCGCACGGCCAATTTTCATGGCAAGCTCCGGTGTCAGTTCCGTGTTGGCTACGCCTCTGGCACCGTCCGTTCCAAATAATCTACCCATGTTAGTTGATCTCCTTTAGGTCTGGTCTCCCGGGAAGGGAAAGCCAAGATGATGATAACCGGCAGGTGTCACCATCCTGCCGCGCGGGGTTCTGCTTAAAAAACCGATCTGCATCAGATACGGTTCATAGACATCTTCAATGGTTACGGCTTCTTCGCCGATGGCGGCCGCAATAGTCTCCAGGCCAACCGGCCCACCGTTGTAGAACTTAATCATGGAGGTTAACAGTACGCGGTCTATGTTGTCAAGGCCGAGCGAGTCAATTTCCATTCTGGACAACGCAAGATCCGCTGTTTCTTTTGTAATCTTGCCGTTACCAATAACTTCGGCAAAGTCCCTGGCCCGTTTTAACAGGCGGTTGGCAATTCGTGGCGTTCCGCGGGAACGACTGGCAATTTCCAACGCCCCCTGGCGGTCAATGGCAATGCCAAGAATGTCGGCGCTGCGGGCCACAATGTCGGCCAACTGCTCCGGCGTATACATTTCCAACCGCAGAATCATGCCAAAGCGATCCCGCAGCGGTGCGGACAATTGTCCTGCCCGCGTAGTGGCGCCGACCAAAGTAAACTTTGGCAGTTCCAGCCGGATGGAACGGGCAGACGGACCTTTGCCGATAATAATATCTACTGCACCGTCTTCCATGGCAGGATAAAGAATTTCTTCCACCTGCCGGGAAAGACGGTGGATTTCGTCAATGAAAAGGACGTCTCCGTCTTCCAAATTGGTAAGAAGAGCTGCTAAATCCCCTTGCTTTTCAATGGCGGGACCGGAGGTAACGCGAATGTTGACCCCCATTTCAGCAGCAATAATCCCGGCCAGTGTGGTTTTCCCAAGTCCGGGAGGGCCGTATAGCAACACGTGATCCAGTGACTCGCCACGCTGTTTTGCCGCATTAATATAAATTTGTAAGTTTTCCTTTACTTTGTCCTGGCCAATGTAATCCTTCATGGCGCGGGGGCGCAAAGAGGATTCATAGGTTTCTTCTTCCGACCCGGACACATCCGGTGTAACAAGCCGGCTTTCAAAATCCATTTCTTCGTTTCGCACGGGTTGTCACCTCATAATAAGTTTTTTAAGGCCAGAGAAATTATCTTCCCGGCCGGCAGCGTTTGATCTACCTTGCTGACTGCAATGGAAGCTTCCGACTGATTGTACCCAAGTTGTACTAATGCCGCAATGGCTTCTGCGGCCTGGGTTCCGTTTACCGATGCTGTACCGGCAGTGAAGTTACCCTGACTAATAGATCCGCTGCTGTCCATTTTCAGTTTATCTTTTAATTCCAAAGCCACACGGTCAGCCACTTTTTTACCAACGCCCTGGGCCTGTTGGATTGCTTTTGTGTCCCCGGTGGCAACGGCAAGCGCCAATTGGGACGGATCCAATACAGACAGGATGGCCAAAGCGGCCTTTGGACCTACTCCACTGACAGAAATCAGCAGTTTAAAGGTTTCCAGCTCTTCTTTATTATAAAAGCCGAACAGATCTACGCCGTCCTGCTTTACATTCAAATGCGTATATAACGTTACGGTTTGACCTTCGTCAGCAAGCTGTTTTCGGGTATTCATAGATACCTGACACTGGAACGCAATACCGTTACAATCTACTGCCACTGTGGTGGCGTCCGCGTAACACAGCGTTCCCGTTAAGCGATAAAACATAGAGTTCTCCTATCAAATTCCGTTTCGGATTTTCAGTGTTCTGGGTTTGCCTCGGTCCATCGGCCCCAAATGGGATCCGTTGACGTGGCCGTGGCAAATGGCCATTGCCAGAGCGTCCGCCGTGTCGTCCGGCTTCGGCACTTCCTTCAGGCCTAAAATCATGCGGGTCATTTCCATGACCTGCTTCTTTTCGGCCTTGCCGTAGCCGACCACAGCCTGCTTGACCTGCATTGGTGTGTATTCATGAATTTCCATGCCATGCTGCTCTGCCGCCAGGACAATGGTCCCTCTTGCCTGGGCCACGTCTATACCGGTGGTCTTGTTGTTGGTAAAGAACAACTTTTCAATGGATAAAACCTCCGGCTGATAGCGATCCATCAGAGCCATAGTTTCTTCATAAATTTGCAGAAGCCGCTTGGGAAAGTCTGTTCCGGCAGCCGTAGTAATGGCACCGTAATCCACCACGCTGCAGCGTCCGCCAGCATAGTCTAAAACGCCCCAGCCGATAATGGCATAACCCGGGTCAATTCCCAGGATTCTCATCCTTCCCACCTCCTGCCTTTTTACACGCATTAGCCATAGTATTGTAGCATAGATTACCTGAGAAAAAAAGCCGGGCAGGAATCCAAACAGAGCCCTGCCCGACAAGTTGATTTTAGGTCAGTTATTTACTTTTCTAAACGCTGCTTGTAAAGAACCGGCACCCACCAGGTAAAGCCAAAGGTGAAGTGCATTACCAGCAATTCCGGCACTTTTATTCCGGCATTGCGGCCTACCTTCCAGCCAATGGGGAACTCACAAGCGTGCATAATCAGAATACCGATATTAATCCAAGGCATTCCGGTAATAGCAAGAATGGTTCCGATTACCCAAAGAAGAATAACCAGTGCATAGTCTACCTTTTCCAACTTACCAATGGTGACAATTAAAAAGTCTTTGATTTTTGTCATAAAGAGCACCTCTTATTTCTTTGCAGTGTTAAGAATCCATTCGGTTGTGTATTTCAGGCACTTCTTAGCTTCCTTAGTTGGTGCTAAGAGCAGGAAGTCATGGAAGGAGTTTGGAACAGCCTTTCCAATATAGTAATCTACATTGACGCCGACTTCCTTCAGCTTCTTGTGCATCATGTCAGACTGACCGATGGTCATAACGTCAAGCGCACCCTTTACAACCAGAGCGTTAGGAACATTTCCCTTCAGGAATGGGATTGGGTTGTGATATTTCCACAAATCCAGCTTCTGCGGCTTTTTGCTGCCCATAAATTTCTGCATCATAACCCGGCCAATCGGAATATTCTTATAAATGTTCATATTGTAAAGACCGCAGTTCATAATGTAGCCCTTTGGTGCAAAGTCAGGCTTTTCTACGCCAAGTTCACGGGCATAGGCTTCATTGTCAAAGCAGGCAAGCACCATACCGGTCATTTGAGAACCGGCAGAGTCACCGGATACAAATACGTTGTCCAAATCAATGTTATATTCTTCTGCGTGTTCCTGTACCCAGCGAAGTGCATCCATATGGGTGCGGATCTGCAGCGGGAAAATATAAGCATCATCATGAACTTCCTTCGGGTCTACGCCATCAAACATAAACGGGATTTCTTTTGATGGCATACCGTAGTTGATATTCATAACCAGGATATCCGATTCCCCGGCTACCATATAGCAATACGAAGTGGAATTTTTCTTGTCCCCGATGATCAGTCCGCCACCGTGAATGTTTACCAGGCAAGGCCGTTTGGTTTCCGGCTTCTTTACCTGATAATGCAGGTCTGCTTTGCAGGCCGGGCATTTGTCAGAGTACGGAATGTCATGTTCCGTAATCAGACCTGGGTAATTCTTCTGTACCGAGTTGACAATTGGGGTTTTGGCCCAGTTATCAAAGTTAAAAACAAAGGCAAGAAGAGCAGATTCAATGTTCATTTTTTATTTCCTCCTAACAGAACGACAGCAATCCCCTGTCGTGTTTTTTTATCAATTTTATTTTATCATCTGCCCCCTGATTGTCAATAAATATGCTAACTGCACAAAACACATCGTGCAGACCGGAAATATATTGGTAAGCACTGGCTCATATTTGATATTTACGCAACAAAGCTGTAAATGGTATACTTTATACGTGTGTAAAGAGGGCTTTCTTCGGAAAGCCCCACATATCTATAAACGCTTTTATGTTTGAATGGAAGGAGAACTTGATAATGGTATATGATATTGCTATTATCGGCGCCGGTGTTGTAGGCACTTTAACTGCCCGCACGCTTGCTAAGTACAATCTGAAGACGGTACTTATTGAGAAAACATCGGACATTGCAATGGGAACATCAAAAGCCAACAGTGGCATTGTACATGCCGGCTTTGATGCACAAAACGGTACCCTTAAAGCCAAGCTGAACGTGCAGGGTTGCAGCATGATGGAAGAAGTTTGCTCTACCCTCTTTGTTCCTTATGAAAAGAACGGCTCTTTAGTCGTTGCTTTCTCCGAAGGGGAAATGGAACACATTAAAACGCTGTATGAACGCGGAATCAAAAACGGTGTTCCGGACATGGAAATCATTGACCAGGCCAAGCTTCGGGAACTGGAACCGCATATCAGTGAAACTGCAGTTGGTGCTCTGTGGGCAAAGTCTGCAGGCATTGTAAGCCCGTATGAACTGGCTATTGCTGCCGCCGAATGTGCTGTTTCCAACGGTGTTGATTTCGTCCGCAACTTTGAAGTTGCTGACATCAAATACGCTGATGATATCTTTACCCTGACCTGCAAAGGCGGAAAAGAAATTCAGACCAAATTGGTTATCAACTCTGCCGGACTGTATGCTGATAAAATTGCAGAACTCTTTGACGGGGAAAAATTTGACATTATTCCACGTCTGGGTGAATACGGACTTCTGGACAGAAGTGCTTCTTACCTTTGCACCCATACCATTTTCCAGTGCCCGAACGAAATGGGCAAGGGCATTCTGGTTACTCCAACCACGCATCACAACATTTTGGTAGGACCGTCTGCTGTTAATACCGAAGATAAAGATGACACCTCCGTTCGTGTTGGTGCCCTTCGTGAAATCTTCGCCACTGCCGACAAATCTGTTCCCATCGTTTCCATGCGGGAAATGATCACCTCTTTTGCCGGTCTTCGTGCTCATCCGGTTTCTGATGACTTTATTATCCAAAAGTCCGCTTCTAATGATAAATTCATCAACCTGATTGGCATTGAATCTCCGGGTCTTGCCTCCTCTCCGGCTATTGCAGAATACGTTAAGGACATGGTTGTTGACGTACTTGGCAAGGAACCGGAAATCAAAGCAGATTACAATCCTTCCCGGAAAGAACCGGTTATCTTCCGCAATCTCAGTCTGGAAGAAAAAGAAGCTCTGATTGCCAAGAATCCGGCTTACGCCAGAATTATCTGTCGCTGTGAAACCATTACCGAAGGAGAAATCCGTGACTGCATCCAGGCTCCGGCGGGTGCCATTGACATTGACGGTGTAAAACGTCGTGTTCGTGCCGGCATGGGTCGTTGCCAGGGCGGCTTCTGCGGATCTAAGGTTATGGAAATTCTGTCTGAAGAACTGAATCTTCCTATTTCCGAAGTAACCAAGTTCGGCGGCAAATCCGACATTATTTACGAAAGGACGAAATAAAATGAACAATGTTTTAAATTATGACCTTGTCGTAGTCGGAGGCGGCCCTGCCGGTATGGCAGCAGCCCTTGCCGCAAAAGACAACGGCGTAAACGAAGAAAGCATCATTATTCTGGAACGTGCCGAACGTTTGGGCGGCATTCTGGAACAGTGCATTCATACCGGTTTCGGCCTGACCTACTTCGGAGAAGAACTCTCCGGTCCGGAATATGCCGACCGTTTTGTAAAACAGGTTAATCAGACCAAGATTGCCGTCAAGACAGACACTATGGTTCTGAATCTGACCGATGATAATCAGGTTATCTGCTCCAACAAGAAAGACGGCCTGATGGTAATTAACGCCAAAGCCATTATTTTGGCAATGGGCTGCCGTGAACGTCCTCGTGGCGCTCTGGATATTGCCGGCAGCCGCGCCGCCGGTGTTATGTCCGCCGGTGCCGCACAGAAATTCGTTAACATTGACGGCTATATGCCGGGTCATAAGTGCGTTATTCTGGGTTCCGGTGACATCGGCCTGATCATGGCCCGCCGTATGACCCTGGAAGGCGCCAAAGTAGAATGTGTCTGCGAAGTTATGCCATACTCCGGCGGCCTGCAGAGAAACATTGTACAGTGCCTGGAAGACTTTAACATTCCTCTGTACCTGTCCTGCACCGTCATTAAAGTACATGGCAAGGACCGCGTAGAAGGCGTTACCATTGCCAATGTAGACGACCACATGATTCCAATCCCGGGAACCGAACGCTTCATTGAATGTGACACCGTTCTCCTTTCCGTCGGCCTGATTCCGGAAAATGAACTTTCCAACCAGATTGGTCTGGAAATGGATCCGGTTACCCGTGGCCCGAAGGTAAACGAAATGCGTGAAACCTCCCACAAGGGAGTCTTTGCCTGCGGCAACGTTCTGCAGGTACATGACCTGGTAGACTTTGTTACTCAGGAATCTCAGATTGCTGGTAAGGGTGCTGCCCAGTATATTGCCGGAACAGAAGAACCGGAATACATTGATTGTAAAGGTATCAACGGCGTACGTTACACCGTTCCGCAGCACATCAACAAGAAGCAGAAGGAAGATGTTAAAATCTACTTCCGCGTTGCCAATGTTTACAAAGACAAAAGAATTGTGGTTACCTGCGGAGACAAAGAGCTCTGGAACCGCAAAAAGATCAAGCTGGCCCCAGGTGAAATGGAAAATGTTATCATCAAGGCCGCTGACCTTGCAGAAATGAAGTCCGGCGACGAAATCGTCGTTAGCATTGAGGAGGCGTAATCATGTCTGAAAGAAATTTGATTTGTGTAGCATGTCCTCGTGGCTGCCCGATTACCGTAACCATGGACGATGCCGGAAACATTACAAACGTAACCGGTAATACCTGCAAGCGCGGAGATGCCTATGCCCGCGCAGAAGTAACTCACCCGGAACGGTCCCTGACCTCTACCGTTCGTGTTACCGGCGGACAAGCTTATGTTGTTCCGGTTAAGTCCAGTGCAGCCCTGCCGAAGGAACTGCTCTTTGACGCAATGAAGGAAGTCAACAAAGCTTCTATCCCAGCTCCGACGCACATCGGAGACGTTGTTATCAAGAACATTCTGGATACCGGCGTAGACATTGTGGTTACCAACGAAGTAAAATAAGTTCGGATGAACCAAGGAAAGCCGTTGCTTTATGCAGCGGCTTTTTTCTTTTGTTTTTTCTTCTCTTGGGCGAATCAGCTCTATCGTAAGAACCGGAAGCTTACTCGCCAGTGAGCCGGCGCTCATTTCCGGGCAAAGAATTGCGAATAAAAACAAAATGTCATATAATGTTTTAGTTATCATCGGAAAGGAGTGAGTCAATGTTCGAGACCGAATCCAGTAGAAGTCTGACCACCATCGGCTTCCTGCTTATTATTCTCGGCGCTGCCCTCCTTTTTTTCAACCAGTCTAATTACATGCAAACCCTCCGCACACAGGCGGAAGAAGTTACCACCTACTCGCAGTCTGCGCAGATAGAAGAAGAGCAGGACGAAAGAAAACCTTCCGGCAGCAATGGGGAAAAAAGCAAGCCTTTGCAAACCATGGAAGACATTTATGAAGACCTTGGCATTTCCAAAGTTGTGCAATACTACTTCAAGTTTACGGATTATATGGAGGGCCTGGAAAACCGGATTCAGGATTTTGATAATCTGTTTTTAGTAATCCTTGCTTTACTTGGCCTGTTTGCCGTAAAGTCCTTTATTCCCTTTGTTCCGGTTTCTCTGACCTGCTTTTTAAGTGGTGTTGTCCTCCCCTTCTGGCTGGCCATGATTGTCAATTTTCTGGGACTGGCCCTGATTTTTGCCATTAAATACTTCTGGGGCAGAAGCCGTCCCAGCAATTATATTCACCGCACTATGAAGCGCTTTCCCACCATTGAATCCATTGTGGAAGGAGACGACATGGGTTCTACGCACGGCAATCCCATTCTCCTTTTTGCATTGCGCATGGTTCCATCCATTCCCATTAATACCATCAGCCAATTATATGGCTACATGGAATTTGATTTCTGGCGATACATGCTTCTTTCCATGCTTGGCTTTTCCGTAAAACTGGTGGTCTACACAGTTATTGGTTCCAATGTGTATGATCCATTCCAGTCGGCTTTCATGTTGCCGTTTGCCATTATTCTGATTGTCAGCGGAACCGCTACCATCGGACTTGGCTGGTTCCTTTCCAGGCGGAAGAAAAAGGGTACAAAGAAAAAATCCAAAGAACCAGCGGCCACGGTTTCCGCTCCGAAAGAAGAGACCAAGCCGGAAGAACCGGATGAAATTTAAGGTACAGGAACCAAATCCTGTACCTTTTTTCGGCTTGATTTTATCCCCTTTGCAAGGTACAGTAATACTACATTTTTTGAAGAGGTTCTGACAAATGAGCAAAAAAAATACAGATCCAAAGAAAAAAGGATACCAAAAAAAGACCGTTAGCCTGGATCTGAGCCAGGAAGACTTAAATCGCCTGAGCCGAATCAGCGGTTTGGTAGCAGAAAGTACAGCAGCCATGCTGGCCCTGCTGAAAATAGCTGACCGTTATGAACTAGGGAAACTTCCTTATAGTGAAGTGCTTCGATTGTTCCAGGAAGACAAGATTGCCTCCTACCGTTTAGATATGGGCAGCCATGAATTACACTTTTTCCGTAAGGGCTCCGACCAGCCGGAAGGAGCACTGATTCCGGGTTCCAAAGTATTCTTTCGGGACATCCATGAACTGGTAAAAAAGCGGAATGAACAAAACCCGGAAGAAGCCGTTAAAATGGAATACCACCGTGGCGTACCCTCCTCCCTTTATGTTGGTGCCGGCGTACTGTTGCTGGTCTTCTACATGTTCCGGGGGTTGCTGTTAGCACAAAGTCGAAATGTGCCGCAAATTCGTATTATGCAGGGTGGCAGTCCAACAGACCAGAAAAACGAAATTACCAAATCCAGCTTTACCTTAGAAACTGAACGCAAGGCCACCTTTGATGACGTGGCCGGTGCTGAAGAAGAAAAGGAAGAGTTGCGGGAAATTATTGAATATTTAAAGGACACTGAAAAGTTTACGCGACTGGGCGCCCGTGTGCCTAAGGGTGTTTTGCTTGTGGGCCCTCCGGGTACCGGCAAAACCCTTTTAGCCAGAGCGGCAGCCGGAGAAGCAGAAGTTCCCTTCTTTTCCATTTCCGGTTCGGAGTTTGTGGAAATGTTCGTCGGCGTCGGAGCCGCCAGAGTGCGGGACTTGTTTGAGAACGCCAAAGAAAAGGCTCCCTGCATTGTTTTCATTGATGAAATTGATGCCATTGCCAAAAAACGTAGTTCCACCAGCATCGGCTCCAATGAAGAACGGGAAGCTACTTTAAACCAGCTGCTGGTTGAAATGGACGGCTTTGCCTCCGACGCCGGCATTATTATGATGGGCGCCACCAACCGCCCGGATGTGCTGGACCCCGCCCTACTCCGGCCCGGCCGGTTTGACCGCCGTATTTATGTCGGATATCCCGACATAAACGGCCGCAAGGCCATCTTAAAGGTTCATTCCAAGGGAAAACCGTTGGCGCCGGAAGTAGACCTGGGCGAAGTTGCCAAAAACACATCCGGGTTCAGTGGTGCCGACCTGGAGAATCTCCTGAATGAAGCGGCACTTCTTGCCGCCAAGCGGAACCAGACCGCCATTACCAATCAGGACCTGCAGGAATCTGCCGTCAAGGTCATGATGGGCCCGGAAAAGCGTTCCAAAAAAGTATCCGAAAAAGAACGCCGTTTAACGGCCTTCCACGAAGCCGGACATGCTATTGTCACCTACCACCTTCCGAATTTGGATCCGGTAACAGAGGTTTCCATTATTCCGCGCGGTTCCGCCGGCGGCTACACCATGTTCCAACCGCAGGAAGATCGCAACTACCAGTCCAAAGCTGAAATGCTGGATGAACTGGCCTCCCTATTGGGCGGCCGTGTGGCCGAAGCCCTGTTCATCGGCGACATTTCCACAGGTGCCTCCAATGACCTGGAGCGTGCCACCCAACTGGCCAGAAATATGATTACGCGATACGGTATGAATGACATCCTAGGTCCGGTTTCCTTCCGGGACCAAGGAGAAGATTCCTACATGCCCACCAAGGGGTATTCCGAAAAAACCGCAGAACTGATTGATTCGGAAACACGGAAGATTCTGTCTGACGCCTATCAGAAAGCGGAGACCCTGTTAACAGAAAACAAGGATAAAATGGAACAACTGGCCAACTTCCTATTAGAGCATGAAAAGATTGACGCCTCCGGCTTTGCAAAGCTGATGGACTCCAAAGAAAAAGAATAAGCTGACTCGCAGGAAAGCATGATTCTTTCTGAAGGTACAGAAAAAAACAAAGGCCCTGCCTTCCCTATGTAGGAAAGCAGAGCCTTTTTCCATATTCCATTGTCAGATCTTAAATACAGGCACCAAATCAGGCCTCCTGTGCTTCAGCTGATTGCACAATGTCCATAATAAACGGAACCACTTCGTCTTCCGTAATTTCCAATACCGTGGCGAATTCTTCGTAAATCAGTTTTTCCGCGTGCTTCATGGCCGTTTCATCTACGGTCCAAAGCTTCTTACCCTCTTCTTGCCGCGCCTGGCGATGCAGATGCAACGACTTTAATAGCAGCAGCAATTCCCGACTGTCTCCGCGGTTAAAAATTTCCCGGTATGTTTCATTACGAATTCGGTTGTCATCAATCCACTCCAAGGACTCTCCGGCAACAGAACGAATCAAATCCAGAATTTCTTCTTTGGACAAAATGGTACGAATTTTGGAAAGCAAATGTTCGTTGTCCACCGGTACATAAAAGGTGGACGCCTCATGGTTGGCCGGTTTCAGAATGTAATATTCTTTAAACTGGCCGGCAAATTTTTCTTTTCTTTTGTCTACAATCTGGCAAACGCCATTGTCTCCGTAAACGACAAAAGTATTTTTTTCTAACATAAATTCATCCTACTTCTCTTCCACACCAGGTCTTCCTGTGTCTTTGAATGCACGAAAAAATGGCCACACAGCCTTACGACTATGTGGTCATTATAGCACAAATTTGGATAATTTTCCAGTTACCCCTACAAGGTGCAGGACAGTGCAATCAGGAGAAGACCTACAAAATAGGTTCCGCTGTTAGTCCGAAGTACAAGCTTGCTTTCCTTATACTTGAACTTGTGAAGGGAAATAAACCAGTCACTGATCATGAAGAGAATACTGCCGACAAACAGCAGCACACTCCGGGAATCATGCAGTTGGAACAGTGCGGCAATGCTTAAAGTACCGTGTAGCATAACGGAAAACAGATATAAATACATTTTTACACCATATTTCCCGAAATCAATCCATCCGGACTTCCAAAGGTAAATCCAAATTCCATTAAATAAGATCATTGGAATCAGGAACCACCAATAGGAAGAAAACGAAACACTGTTATTGGTCAGATAAACCAGATAAGCGGCAAAAAGAAATACATTACCAAAGCCGAAAGAGAATCCGCCAAGGCTGAAACTTTTCAGCAATAAAACGTCTCCCAGTGCGCTGAACAAAAGACCCAGTGCAAGTAAAATACCATAGGCACTTGCAATTACACCGGAATCCAGCAATCCTCCCCAGCCGATGGCAAGGAACAAAGCTGCTAAGAAGCACTTATTGACGACTCGTCTTTCATGGTTGCCACTGGTTTCGGAAAAGAAATAAGAAACCAGGCCGCCAAGATAAAGGACGGTTAATAAAATTAGGGTTGCTGACATAAATTTCTCCTTAGCGATATTTGTTAAACCAAGCCACAGTCTGATCTCCGGCACGTTTTCCGTATTTGGAATCCGGGAAGGTTACCGGATAAACATGTCCCAGCTTTGGATTCAACTGGAAGTCCAATTTACAAGCAATTCCTCTGGCCTGTAAATCCTTAGTAGCACGAACGGACTGCCAGTTGGCAAGGACATCAAGCAGAGAAGTAAACAGAATAACCGGAGGATACTCTTTTACTGCATCCAGGCAGGCATCTAAATTGCCGTAATTGTTATACATAGCGTATTCATATCCTTCCGGACGGATTCCAGCTGTATAAACATCATAAATACCGCCCACATTCAGATATGGTACACCGGAAGTCAGGGCAACCGCTTTCACGTTCAAACCAGCCCGTTCCATCTTATAAGCGGCACAGATTTTATCCGAAAGGTTGGCTGCAGCCAAATGTGCTGCCAACTGTCCACCGGCAGAATCTCCGGTCAGATAAATACGGTTTGGATCCATAGGATAGTTCCCTAAATTGTTCTTTACCCAGAGCAAAGCAGCATTGCAATCCTGCATTTGATCTACAATCTTGTATTCCGGGCAAAGACGATAGGAAATGTTGACCACTGCAAATCCGCGTTCCGCCAGATGGAGACAATAATTTTTGTTCAATTCCTTGTCCCCGTAAGACCAGCCACCGCCGTGAATATCAATAATTACCGGCAAACGATCTGTGTCTTTGGTGCCTTCCGGGACATAAATGTCCAACAGGTGCATCGGGTTTCCGTCCTCCAGATACGGGAGGTCGGTATACTCCTTCAGGGTTGGGTACACCTGCTTACTAAGGCGCTTTTGGTCGTTTGGTCCGCACATGGCCCGGAAGCCCTTCAACAAGGCCGCCGAAATGCTTTTCTTAACGTCCATTTCGCTTCTCCTTTTCTGCGATTTAGTCTTTATGATCCTCTGCAATACTTTCTTTTACTGCAGTTTCATCTACCGCAACTTTCTTCCGGTTCTTTTGCTTTTCATCTAAAAGACCTGCCTTGTACATAATCAGGGCACCTGCCATGGAGATGGCAATAGAAATAAACATGCCGTAAGCAAGGGTAATTCCCGGAACAAACCAGTACAGAATGGCCATGGCCAGCATCGGCAGTTCCCAAAGTTTCGGATTCTTTACACAATATGGAACCAGAATAGCACCAAACAGAGCCGGTAAAACCTGCTGAAATGCCGGATAAAACAATCCATTTTCATTGGTCAGCATAGGAATAACCGGAGTCAGTACCACACAAAAAATGGCGATGGTCAGGCAGGTAACAATGGAGGAAACACAAACAGCAAGGGTTGCCAGTACTTCCCCTTCATCAGAGTGAATGTCTACGTTTGCAGACTCTACTGCAGCAACCGTACAAGGGAATTTCAGGTTGGCAATGTTTCCGGTCAGGAAGGAAACATAAGTGGCACTTGGTCCAATCAGGGTGGTATACATCAAATCTTCCCCGATGCCACCGATTCCGGTAATAATGTACAAAGAAGCTGCTGCTGCAAAAGCGGCGGCGGTCGGCCAAGCGTTCAGGTGCAGGCTTAGGGACAGCGGAATCATCATAAAGACAATCAGCGCAACAACGCCCCAGATTCTGCCATATACGTGCGTCCGATCATTGTATTTCTTTTCAATACCGGTAACGCGTTCTACTCCGTTTTCATCAATGGTAACGGCGGAGGATTTCTTTTTCTCTTTACTCATAGCTTAATACCTCCATTCCAGCGTGGCAAGATCCGTAGGCAGAATCTGGCCCAAAATCATAACAACCAGCATAGCGCTGAACATGGCAATTGGCATGGCCAACGACTCAAGCCAGTGGTTTTGCCATTTATTATTTAGCTTTACCAGCAGGTACATAACACCCATGGAAACAATCAGCGCGGTAACAGACATAATGCCTGCGCCATCCCCCAGAACGGCCTTGTCACCGACGCCGGTAATGGATTTTGCAGCAAAGGCAATCATTAAGCCAATGAAGGCGGAACCAGTCAACGTAGAGCTGACAAAATTATTTTTGGAAGCAACACTGCTGACACCGGTCTGGATGTATTTGGTGGCAAATGGAACAAATACCAGTGGAATAATGGATCCACAGGTCATAATCCACGCTGCGGTAACAAAGGCCTGCTTATCCGTAACTTCGGAAGCAAGACCACCTTTTACGCCAACGGCTTCCAGTGCAGTTACAGCAGCCGGTACCTCATAGGTTACCGAACCAATAACGGAAAGTCGGATCCAGGGAAGCACAATTCCCAAGGCTCCGGAAAGGGCCACAATCGTCATAACAACAGAAATGGCAGCTGGAAGACTGAAGAGCCCGGATTGCACCATGACGCCTTTCATAACGGATTTGTCCATCCCAAGTTCCTTGCCTCGGCGATATGCCCGAATCAGGAAGAAAAGGGAGTCTGCCAGGACAAATAAAACGACCAAGGCAGCAACGCAATAGATAAAAGCATCGGTTTTAAAATCCATTTCACTTCTCCTTTAAAAATGATGCTTAGATTTTATCTTAAATTTGTTCTCTTTTCAACAAATAAGCCGATAAATAAGCCAATATTGTTAGGGTTTTATTGACAATTTAGACAAGTGTCTGATACAATTTCACCCGATATTTCAAAGAGGAGGTTTTTGACATGAAAAACCAGCATTTAAATAAGGTTTTAGAAGATGTGCAACTACGCAACCCAGGCGAAACAGAATTTATCCAGGCCGTAACGGAAGTATTTGAGTCCCTGGACGCGGTTGCTGAAAAGAGACCGGATTTAGTAGAAGCCGGTATTTTTGACCGCATTGTAGAACCGGAGCGGCAAATTATTTTCCGGGTTCCCTGGGTAGATGATCAGGGTGTGGTTCGCGTTAACCGCGGATTCCGAATTCAGTTCAATTCTGCCATTGGGCCGTACAAGGGCGGTCTTCGTTTCCATCCTTCTGTAAATGCATCCATTGTCAAATTCCTCGGTTTTGAGCAAACCTTTAAAAACTCTTTAACCGGCCTTCCCATGGGCGGCGGCAAAGGTGGATCCGATTTTGATCCAAGAGGTAAGTCTGATTTGGAAATCATGCGCTTCTGCCAGAGCTTCATGACCGAACTGGCCAAGAGCATCGGTGCCGATACTGACGTTCCTGCCGGTGATATCGGTGTAGGCAGTCGTGAAATCGGCTTCCTGTTTGGTCAGTACAAAAGAGTACGGAATGAATTTACCGGTGTTCTGACCGGAAAGGGCGAAGCCTACGGCGGTTCTTTAATTCGTCCGGAAGCAACCGGTTATGGCGCCACCTACTTTGCACAGGAAATGATGAAAGTAAACGGGGACGAAATTAACGGAAAAACGTTTGTCCTTTCCGGTTACGGTAATGTTGCCTGGGGCGCTGTTAAGAAGATTACTGAACTTGGTGGTAAAGTCCTGACTATCTCCGGTTCTGCCGGTTACATTTATGATGAAGAAGGCGTTGGCTCCTCTCCGGAAA
This sequence comes from Bacteroidaceae bacterium, assembly GCA_963600825.1. Lineage (GTDB taxonomy): Bacteria > Bacillota > Clostridia > Oscillospirales > Acutalibacteraceae > RUG420. The sequence continues at coordinate 35,926 of CAVCCW010000004.1, forward strand.
AAATTGATTACATGCTGGAAATGCGGGAAAACAGCAACGGCGGCATTCAGGACTATGCCGAAAAATTCGGTGTGCCGTTCTTCCCCGGCGAAAAACCTTGGGGCGTAAAAGCCGATGTAGTTATGCCATGTGCTACTCAGAATGAAGTTAACTTTGAAGATGCCACCCACATTGTGGCAAACGGAACCCGTTATTATGTGGAAGCTTCCAACATGTCCACAACGCCACATGCTATGGAATATCTGAAAAAGCAAAAGGTCAGCATTGGACCGGCCAAGGCAGCCAATGCCGGCGGCGTTGCCGTATCCGGTTTGGAAATGTCTCAGAATTCTCTTCGTTATAACTGGACGAAAGAAAAGGTTGATGCTAAACTGAGACATATTATGGTCAATATCTTCCAGGCTTGCAAAGAAGCTGCAGAAGAATATGGCCTTGACGGTGACTATTGTGCCGGTGCCAACATTGCCGGTTTCATGCGTGTTGCCGAAGCAATGAAAGCACAAGGTGTTGTTTAATGAAAAATTTGTATTTACCAGATGGATACTGCTCTGCACTAACCCAGTTGGAAACACAGAAAGCCACTACCGTTACCAGAGACCTGTTTCAACAAAAACTGGGTCAGGCACTTAACTTAACTCGCATTACCTGCCCCCTGTTTGTTGCCAAGGGCAGCGGAATTAATGATGACCTGAACGGCGTGGAACGGAAAGTAGAATTTACCATGCTGAATGTGGAAGGAACAGCTGAAATTGTGCAGTCCCTTGCCAAATGGAAGCGCATGGCTCTCTATCGTTACCACTATCCTGCCGGAACCGGTATTTATACCAATATGTCTGCCATTCGCCGGGATGACGACTGTGACTCCCTTCATTCCATATATGTAGATCAGTGGGACTGGGAAAAAGTCATTACGAAAGAAGAGCGTACCGAATCCTATCTGAAGGAAACCGTTTGCAAAATTGTCAATGCATTAGTAGATACCAAAGAAGAACTCAACCGGCAGTATCCACAGTTGAAGACCACTTTACAAAGAGAGGTTACCTTTGTTACCACACAGGAACTGGAGGATCAGTATCCTGAATTCACTTCAAAAGAACGGGAAAATGCCTTTGTAAAGGAACATAAAACTGCTTTTATCATGCAGATCGGCGGTAAACTGAAAAGCGGTCAGAAACATGACGGACGTGCTCCGGACTATGATGACTGGTCCTTAAATGGAGACATCTTCTTCTGGAATGAAACCCTTGGCTGTGCCGAAGAAATCTCCTCTATGGGCATTCGGGTAGATGCTGACTCGCTGAAAAAACAATTGGCAGAAGCTGATGCAGAAGATCGTTTGGTTTACCCATTCCATCAGGGCATTGCAGACGGCACCATGCCGCTGACCATCGGTGGCGGCATCGGACAGTCCCGGGTCTGCCTCCTGCTTTTGGAAAAGGCCCATATCGGCGAAGTACAGGTTTCCCTGTGGCCGGATGAAATGGTAGAACTCTGTCGGGAAAACAATATTTTCCTGTTGCAGTAATCTTTGATTACATTATTTTTAGAAGCTCTTGTTAAAAAGCAAGAGCTTCTTTTCTTTTGCACTTGTACTGATTCTGCAAAACAAATCTTCCAAAAATGGTCAAAAATTCACCAATAATTCTTTTCTTTGGCGTCTTGCCTTTCTTAAAAATAGTGTTAAAATTGCATGATGCGGAAACTGAAACGGCTCCGCTCTTGTTTTACGCTTTTGAAAAGAGGTCTTCCATTATGAGTATCAGTTTGCTCTATTGCATTCCCTTTGCGGGGCTGCTTCTTTCCATTGCCATTGTTCCGTTGTTTGCCGGAAAATTTTGGGGGAAGTATTATCCACTTGCAGTAGTGTTCTGGTCCCTAGCTTTTATTATTCCCTCCATCATCGGCCTTGGCGGATCCTTTACCGTAGAAACCGTTTTGGATTGTATTTTTAACGACTACATGACCTTCATTATTCTGCTGTTTGGTCTGTATTGTGTATCCAGCAACATTACCATCCACTGCCGACTGGCCAGCACCCCAAAAATCAATACTATTTTCTTAGCCATCGGCACTCTGCTTTCCAGTGTCATTGGCACCACCGGTGCTTCCATGCTGCTGTTGAAACCGTTGCTTCGTATCAACACCAGAAGAGGTAAGAAGACCCATTTGGTTGTTTTCTTCATCTTCTTAATCTCCAACATGGGTGGCTGTCTTACCCCAATTGGTGACCCACCACTGCTGATGGGCTTTTCCAGAGGGGTTCCGTTTTTCTGGGATCTGAAGATCTTCCCAATTCTGCTGTTGAATATGGTCATCCTTCTTACGGTCTTTTATCTCTTTGACTCCCATCTTTATAAAAAGGAAATGACTCCGGTTCTGGATCACTTACAAAAAGGCGGCACGTCTTTCCGCTCTATTGCTTCTAACATTCACGTTTCCGGAAAGCACAACCTGATTTTCCTGGTTATCATTATCCTGGCCGTTATCCTTTCCGGTTATCTGCCAACCCTGTCCCTCTTCCAGGACGCTTCCGGTGCCACACTGGGAATTCACATTTACAAGGATGTTATGATTACTTATCCGGCACTGATTGAAGTAGCCATGATCCTTTTGGCTGCCCTTGGCTCCCAAAAAACCACCAAAAGAAAAGTGGACAAAATCAAAGTTTTCAGTTGGGATCCAATCAAAGAGGTTGCCATTCTGTTCGTTGGTATTTTCATTACCATGCAACCGGCTCTTATCATTTTGAAGGGCCTAGGCAACACTTTAACCATTACCCATCCATGGGAATTCTTTGCCATGACCGGCGTCCTCTCCTCCTTCCTGGATAACACACCAACTTATTTGGTATTCTTTACTATGGCTTGCTCCATGGGCTTTACCACAGGGCTTACTACTACCGCAGGAGTTATCCCGGCTATCTTCCTTAAAGCCATCACTTGCGGTGCTGTATTTGCCGGTGCCGGCACCTACATTGGTAACGCACCGAACATGATGGTTAAGAACATTGCTGAAGAAAGAGGCATCAAGATGCCTTCCTTCTTTGGATACATGGCCTGGTCCGTCGGCATCCTGGTTCCAGTCTTTATCCTGGATTGCCTTATCTTCTTCCGTTAACCCAACAAAAGAAACATCTAAGACATAAAAAATCCCGTTACGGCTGTCCTGCTGTAACGGGATTTCTTTTTCTCTTTTGGCGCTATTGAATTCTGCCGAACTGCTTTTCCAAATCTGTACGAGTCATTTCAAACAGAATGGGTCTGCCATGCGGGCAATAGCGTAACTCGCGATGGGAAAGGAGATACGAAACCAGGCGCTCCTGCTCTTCCGGTGGCGTGTGGTCTCCCGCTTTAATGGCGGCACGACAAGCCATATTGCAATAAATCCATTCCAGTTTTTCCGGCTCTGCCCCACGATGGTTCAGCAAATAGCCGGCAATTTCTTCCAATAATGCTTTTGGGTCCTCCCCTTCCAGCATGACCGGTATTTCCCGCAGAAGAACAGTACCAAAACCAAAGTCATCTACTTCATATCCTGATTGGGAAAGAAAGTCCCTGTTGTCTAAAACCACTGCGTATTCTTCTTTGCTTAACGAGACAGCGGCCGGACTCAACAGAAGTTGGGATTGAATAGGCTCTCTTTTTGCTTTCAGCTCTTCAAACAAAATCCGTTCGTGAGCCGCGTGCTTGTCTACCCACAAAATCAGATTGCCGGTTTCCACCAAAATATAGGTTTTAAATGCCTCCCCTATAATCCGGAATTCCGGTACTTCCCTCTGCTCTGCGTAAGCCACGGGCGCCGGTTCCTGCGTGCTGACGGCTTGTTCTACAACCTGTTCTACCGCACGTTCTGCAAAAGCCTTTACCTTTTCCGGAATAGTTTCTGTCCCTTTTCTTTGCGATTTAGGAACATACGGAATTGCCGGCTTCTTTTCCTGCACAGGCACTTCTGCGATTTGCGGTTCTTCTGCTGTTTGCGGTTTTCCCGTTGTTTTCGGCGCCTCTACCTTTTGGGTTTTGGTTTTTTGCGTAGAAGTAGGCTTTTTGAACTCCTTCGGCAATTCTTTTGCCCAAAAGCCCTCTACTTTTTCCGGAAGGCCAGGGTCTCTTTTTTTCAATTGCAGCTGTTCTCCGCTTTCGGAGCGGAACTGCTTTTGCCGCTTGGCTTCCATTCGGCTCAGGTCTACCCGATTGGGAACATCCTTTTGTTGAATGGCGTTCTTGGCAGCATAGTAAACGGCATCAAATACCACGCGTTCATTTTCAAAGCGCACTTCGGTTTTGGCCGGATGGACATTTACATCTACCGCTTCCAGCGGCATGGTGATATGCAAAACGCAGGACGGAAAACGCCCTACCATGATAGCATTTTTGTAGGCCTGCTCCAGGGCAGCGGTTGCTGTCTTGCTCTTGACAAGGCGGCCGTTCAAAAAGAAGAACTGCATGGAACGGTTGGAACGGGAATAACTGGGCTTTGACACCAGACCGGAAACCTGAATACCGTTTAATTCATAATTGGTTTCCACCAGGCCACCGGCAAAATCAGAGCCGAAGACAGAATACACCGCTGCCTGGAGCCTGCCGTTGCCGGGGGTTGCCAGCTGTTGCCGGTCGTCCCGGATAAAACGAATGGAAACTTCCGGGTGCGACAACGCAATACGGTCTACCACACCAGCCACACTGTTGCCTTCCGTAACATCTTTCTTTAAGAACTTCATTCGGGCAGGTGTGTTGTAAAACAGGTCTTTTACAACAATGGTGGTTCCGGCGGGACAACCGGCATCATCCAGAAGGATTTCTTCCGAGCCTTCTATTTTATAAACAGTGCCGATGGTATCGTTTTCCGTCCGCGTTAACAAGTCTACTTTTGACACGGCGGCAATGGAGGCTAACGCCTCCCCGCGGAATCCAAGAGTCCCGATTTTATGAAGGTCCTCTTCCGTCAGCAGCTTACTTGTGGCATGGCTTTTAAAGGCGTTTTGCACGTCTTCCCTGGCAATTCCGCATCCGTTATCCGTAACACGGATTAACGTAATGCCGCCGTGTTTAATTTCCACGGTAACGGCAGTAGCACCTGCGTCAATCGCATTTTCCATAAGCTCTTTGACCACGGAAGCCGGCCGTTCTACCACTTCCCCGGCAGCAATTAAATCTGCCATATGTTTCGGCAGTATATTAATTTTCGGCATGAGGACCCTCCTTTCTTTTTTAATCCTTTTATTTATTCCTCTAATTCTTTGGCCTGGCTGCAAAGCTGATACAGCATTTGCATGGCTTCAATCGGGGTCAGCGTATTCACATCCAGGGTTTGCAGATGTTCCAGAATTTCTTCTTTCTTTCCGGAAGCAAAGCTAATCTGCAGCGCCGCCGGATCTTCCGATTCTTCCTGCACTGCAGTGGATTCAGCAGCGGCAGAGCGCACGTCATCTAGCTTACTTTGCAATGCTGTAATGTGGGCCAAGACTTCCTTTGCCCGCTTTACCACAGCATTTGGCACACCTGCCAGTTTGGCAACTTCAATTCCGTAACTGCCATCCGCCGCCCCCGGCACAATGCGCCGAAGGAAGATGATATCGTCTCCCCGCTTTTTACAGGCAATGTTGTAATTCTTTACCGACGGATTTTCTGCTTCCATTTCCGTCAATTCATGATAATGGGTGGCAAACAAGGTTTTGGCACCCAGTTTTTTCTTATTGCATACATATTCCAGAACCGCTTTTGCAATACTCATTCCATCAAAGGTAGAGGTTCCGCGGCCAATTTCATCCAGAATAATCAAACTGTTTTTGGTGGCGTTTTTCAGAATGCTGGCAACTTCGGACATTTCTACCATGAAGGTGGATTGCCCGGAAGCAAGGTCATCACTGGCTCCGACACGGGTAAACACTGCATCGCAGATGGAAATGCGAGCAGAAGAAGCAGGAACAAAGGAGCCGATTTGTGCCAGAATAACAATCAGCGCAACCTGCCGCATATACGTGGATTTACCAGCCATGTTCGGTCCGGTAATTAATGCCACCTGGCGACTGTCTTCATCAAGGAAAGTATCATTCGGCACAAATGGATTTCCATCCAACATCTTTTCTACCACCGGATGGCGGCCATCCCGAATTTCAATGACGCCGTCTTCTGTTATTTCCGGACAGACATAATTGTTTTCCACTGCCACTTTGGCAAAAGAACAAAGCACATCCAGTGCTGCTACGGCATGAGATGTGGTTTGAATCCGCACCAGCTGGCCGGCAATTTGTTCCCGAACGCCGGCAAACAGGTCATGCTCCAATTTTACAATGCGTTCCTGTGCGCCAAGGACCTTGGACTCCAGTTCTTTCAGTTCTTCCGTAATATAGCGTTCCGCATTGGCCAGCGTCTGTTTCCGAATATAATTTTCCGGCACACTTTCCGAAGCGGAGTTGGGCACTTCAATGTAATACCCAAACACGCGGTTATAGCCGATTTTCAGTTTACTGATTCCGGTCTTTTCCCGTTCGGCAGCTTCAATGGAAGCAAGGTATCCACGGCCGTCATTGACAATATTCCGCAGTTCATCCAGTTCCTGATGATACCCTTCCCGGATCATGCCGCCTTCGCGGATAGAAAATGGAGGCTCTTCCACAATAGCACTGTCAATCAGCGTTAAAACGTCCTCCAGTGGGTCTATTTGCTGTTCAATTTGTTTCAGCAACTCCGTGGGTACTTCTGCCAAAAGGGCCTTGATTGGCGCCAGGCGAGCTACTGTTTCATATAAGCTTCTCAGTTCTCTTGCGTTGGCAGTTCCATAAGAAATCCGGGTAATCAGGCGTTCCATGTCATGAATCGGAATCATGTACTCTGCCAGTTCATCCCGCAGCTGCATGGAATCGGTCAGATAAGCTACCGCATTCTGACGGCGAATAATAGCTGCCGGAGAAATCAGCGGCTGTTCCAAATAAGAACGAAGCAGGCGCTTTCCCATAGCAGTCTTGGTTTTATCCAAAACCCAAAGCAGCGTGCCGCGCTTTTCCCGATTCCGCAGGGTTTCTGTCAGTTCCAGATTGCGTCTGGCGGAAAAGTCCAGTTTCATGTACTTGGAATCTGTGTAATAGTTAATATCCCGCAAATTGTCTAAGGAATTCTTTTGTACTTCATACAGATAATTCAGTGATGCACCAAGCGCACAGATGGCATTTTCCCCAGTCAGGTTCAACTCATCTGTAGTACGGCCAAAGTGTTCTTCAATCAAACTGGAACACTTTTCCGGATCAAATTCGGTCCGATTCCGCTCTTCCAGACTGGAGCCCTCCTGCTTTTCCCGGTATTGCCGAAGACTTTTCAGCTTCCCGGCTTGTGCATTTACCAGCAATTCTCTGGGAGAAAAGCGGCCCAGTTCATCCAGTGTCCGCTCTCCGTCACTACTCTCCTCTACTTCAGTAACAAAAACAGAACCGGTAGAAACGTCAATAAAGCAAAGGCCGGTACTGCCTTCTGCATGACAAAGGCAGGCAAGATAGTTATTCTTTCCTTCCTCCAGCATGTTACTTTCAATAACGGTGCCCGGCGTAATGATTCGAACCACTTCTCGGGAAACCAGCCCTTTTGCCAATGCCGGATCCTCTGTCTGTTCACAGATTGCTACCTTATAGCCGTGCTGTACCAGTCTTGCTACATAGTTATCAGCGCTGTGGAATGGCACTCCGCACATGGGGGCGCGCTCTTCCTGTCCACAAGCCTTTCCGGTTAAAACCAGATCCAGCACGGACGAGGCAAGCTTGGCATCCTCAAAGAACATTTCATAGAAATCTCCCAGTCTGTAAAATAGGATGCAATCCTGATACTCCTCTTTTATTTGCAGGTATTGTTTCATCATTGGAGTATATTCTGCCACAATTCCACCTCTAACTACGTGTTATTTTACTTCCTTGCAACTGTGCTTTACCCTTCCTTAGTTGCAGCCACAGTTGCCGCCGCATCCACCGCCGCAGGAGCCGCAGTTTCCGCCGCATTCTTCCTGGGACGGTTCACAGGTTGCCGGGTCTTCCCCGTTGGCACAGAGATACAAAATCTGTGTCATATAGGACATCAGACCATTCAGCTGGTTGCGAGCCTCATTTAAAGCAGTCATGGATTCAGCAGCCATGATTTCCTGGTACAGTGCCTGGAATTCCTGGTCCATTTTTTCCATACCGGCCTGATCCGGTTCTTCCTTTGCCATTTCTGCCTGATAAGCAGCCTGTAATGCCTGCAGGGTCTGCATTTTTGCATTAACAGCTTCGTCTGCTTCGGCTACTTTGCTGGCAGCTACAAAATTCTGATACGTTTCGTCGTCCTGCAGGGCAACGCCCAGCGCTCTGGTCATTTCAATTAAGTTCATATAAATCTCCTTTATGGGGCGAGTCAGCCCGTTTTTATTCTGCAAGTGTTCCCTTCAAAATCCAAGTTAACGGTTCTGTTACAGTAACATTGCAAAAAGTTCCAATGATTTCTTCCGGTCCGTCAAATTCAATCATGACGTTGCCGGAGGTTCTCCCGTTAATTTTTCCTTTTTTCCCGCGGCCTTCAGCCAAAACGCGGAAGGTCTTTCCCTTGGTTGCAGCCGTTCTTTGGCTTGCAATCTGTTCCTGTGCAAATTGCAGTTCTTCAAACCACTGTTGTTTGATTTCTCTGGTAACAGGATCCGGCATTTTTGCACCTGGGGTTCCAACACGGGGGCTGTAGATAAAAGTATAGAGTGAAGTAAAGCCAACCTCCTGTACCAAAGAAACGGTGTCTAAGAATTCTTCGTGGGTTTCTCCGGGGAAGCCGACAATTACATCGCTGGTCAAAGAAAGATCCGGCATTACCTGCTTGGCATAGTGAACCAGATCCAGATAACGAGCACGGTCATAATGACGGTTCATTGCCTTCAGCACGCGGTCATTGCCGCTTTGGAACGGCAGATGCAGGTGACGCTCTACCTTTTCACATTCGGCCATGGTATCCAGCAAGGTATAGGAACAATCCTTCGGATGGGACGTCATAAAGCGAATCAGGAAATCTCCGGGGATGGCGTTAATTTCTTTCAGCAGCTTAGAAAAGAGATCCTTTTCTCCGAAGTCATTTCCATAAGAATTGACATTCTGCCCAAGCAACATAATTTCTTTGTAGCCTTGGGCAACCAGGTCTTTGGCTTCCTGCACTACTACATCATAGGCGCGACTGCGTTCCCGTCCGCGGACGTAAGGAACAATACAATACGTGCAAAAATTATTACAGCCATAGGAAATTGGCAGGAATGCCTTTAATTGGTTGGTCCGCTTCATGGGCATGCCTTCTGCAACTGCATTGTTTTCATCCAGGCAGAAGACGCGGTCTTCTCCGGTATATAAGCGGTAAATAAATTCCGGTAAACGGTACTGTACAAAGGTACCAAAGACCAAATCTACATACCGGAAGTTGCGTTTCAGGCGCTCCGCAATATGAGGCTCCTGTACCATACAACCGCAAACCGCAATAATCAGGTTCGGGTTCTGTTCTTTCAGCTTTTTCAGCCGTCCTAAATTGCCGAAAACACGTTCTTCTGCATGTTCTCTAACACAGCAGGTGTTATATAAAATGAAATCGGCTTCTGCCGGATCATCGGTAAATTCATAGCCGATTTCCTGCAGGATACCGTCAATCCGCTCTCCTTCTGCCACATTTCCCTGGCAGCCGTACGTGTGGGTCATGGCCTTCGGAATCTTTCCGCCCAAACGGTCCTGGAGCAATTGTTTATCCCGGGTCATGTAGTCAAATTGCAATGCAATTTCTGCCTTGGCAATAGCCAAAAAGCGTCCCTCCTCCGCTAAAAATTCGGAAAATATTTTACCATACGGGTAGGTATAAGTAAAGGAATCTGCCCCTCCTGCAAAGTCTTAAGATTCCTTTAAGAAAACTTCAAGTAAAGCCGTTTATAATGTGTTATGTGCTTATAAAAGTGTACCTTGTACGCTTAAGAACCAAGCAAAGGAGATGTTTTTTTGTATACCAACAAGTATCCGTTTATCTTCATTCACGGCATGATGGGCTGGGGTGAAGAACAGAAAATTTACTCGGTAATGCCCTATTGGGGAATGGTTTGCGGCAATTTAGTAAAGCAGCTGAGAAGCGAAGGTTTGGAAGCCTACGCACCACAGGTTGGACCTCTTGGCAGTGCCTGGGACCGTGCTTGTGAACTGTATGCACAGCTGACCGGTACCCGGGTTGACTACGGTGCTGCTCATGCTGCCAAATATCATCATGAGCGCTTCGGCCGCACCTATGATAAGCCATTGGTAGAAGGCTGGGGCCAGCCAATGGAAGACGGCGGCATTAAGAAGATTCACCTGTTGGGGCACAGCTTCGGCGGCGCCACCATGCGTATGCTGGTAACCCTTCTGGAAGATGGCGCCGAAGAAGAACGTGCCGCAACACCGAATGATCTTTCCCCGCTTTTTGCCGGCGGTCACGGTGCATGGGTGCAGAGCCTGACTTCCATTTCTGCTCCGCATGACGGCACTACTTTCGTTCATGCCTTTGAAGGCTTTATGAAGGTACTGAAACCAGCCGCTATATGCTTAACCGCAGTGCTTGCCAACCTTGGCGGCGGTCAATATTATGACATCCATATGGAACAGTACGGCATGAACGAAGACCCGTTCCATGCTACCGGGAAAAAGCATTTCCTGTTAAGTCCTAAACAATGGAAGGGCCTGGTTAACATCTGCAAATATAAAGACAACGTATTTGATGACCTTCGCATTGATCAGGCAGCAGACATGAATCAGCGTCTGCACCCATGCAAGGACACCTACTACTTCTCTATCGCCGGCAACGGCACCAATGCAAACCGGTGGCATCCGGAATTCCAGGTACGGGCTCCCATCATGGCTTTCCTGTTTATTCCGTTTGCAAAAGTCATGGGTAAATTCCCGGTTTGCACCATCAATGGCACCGTTGTGGACGAAACCTGGCGGCCGAATGACGGTCTGGTGCCCCTGGCTTCTGCCCGGCACCCGCAGCGGGAACCGTTCGTTCATTTTGAAGATGATCCGGAAATGAGAAAAGGCATCTGGCACATCATGCCGGACTATGAAGCCGACCACGGCACCGTCATCGGCGGATCTATCTCCTACATCGGTCCTGGCAAGAGCAAACCTTACGCCAAATATTGGCGTGCGCATCTTGCCATGCTGCAGGAGCTGGAAGACTAATCTACCGGAATACGAATCTACTATTGGAAAGAACCTGCGCCGGCGGCGCAGGTTCTTTTACTTTAATAACAAAAGAGCCTGCGCAACTGCGCAGGCCCTGTGTTTTAATAAGTTACAGTAACTAAGTCTGTTGCTTATTCGTTGATGCCGGTAACAACGCCGGAACCAACAGTACGGCCACCTTCACGGATAGCGAAGCGAAGACCTTCTTCAATAGCGATCGGAGTGATCAGTTCAACGTCCATTTCAACGTTGTCTCCAGGCATGCACATTTCGGTGCCTTCCGGAAGAGTGATAACGCCGGTAACGTCAGTGGTTCTGAAATAGAACTGCGGACGATAGTTGTTGAAGAACGGAGTATGACGGCCGCCTTCGTCCTTGGTCAGTACGTAAACCTGGCCGTGGAACTTGGTGTGCGGGTGAATGCTGCCTGGTTTAGCAAGAACCTGGCCTCTTTCAATTTCGTTTCTCTGAATACCACGAAGAAGGCAACCGATGTTGTCACCAGCTTCAGCGTAGTCAAGGATCTTACGGAACATTTCAATACCGGTGCAAACGGTCTTGGTCTTTTCTTCCTTCAGACCAACGATTTCAATTTCTTCGCCCATCTTGAGCTGGCCACGTTCTACTCTACCAGTAGCAACGGTACCACGACCGGTGATGGTGAATACGTCTTCTACCGGCATCAGGAACGGAAGGTCAGCCTTACGATCCGGAGTCGGGATATATTCGTCAACAGCAGCCATCAGGTCCCAAATCGGCTTCAGGACAGGAGCGTCAACATCGTCGCCGTCATATTCCAGAGCCTGCAGTGCAGAACCGGCAATGATCGGGCATTCGTCATCAAATTCATACTCAGCAAGAGTTTCACGAACTTCCATTTCAACCAGTTCAAGAAGTTCTGGGTCGTCAACCTGGTCAACCTTGTTCAGGAAAACGATGATTGCAGGAACGCCTACCTGACGAGCAAGCAGAAGGTGTTCTTTGGTCTGAGCCATAGGACCGTCAGTTGCAGCGATAACCAGGATGGCACCGTCCATCTGAGCAGCACCGGTGATCATGTTCTTGATGTAGTCGGCGTGGCCCGGGCAGTCAACGTGAGCATAGTGACGATTTTCAGTTTCATACTCAACGTGAGCGGTATTAATAGTAATACCACGTTCTCTTTCTTCCGGAGCCTTGTCGATTGCGGAATAGTCTTCGAACTTTGCCAGGCCCTTCATTGCAAGGGTCTTGGTAATTGCAGCGGTCAGAGTGGTCTTACCATGGTCTACGTGACCGATGGTACCAATGTTAACATGCGGCTTAGTTCTGTTAAAATGTTCTTTTGCCATGGGGATGTTCCTCCTTTAAAACTAATAGCAAATAGTCTAAAATTCTTTGATATTGTAACAAATACAATGCCTTTAAGCAAGCACTGAATCAGTTCTTCTTGGCACGGTCGGAAATGATAGATTCCGAAATACTCTTCGGTACTTCCGTGTAATGAGACGGTTCCATAACGTACTGGGCACGGCCCTGCGTTTTGGAACGAAGATCAGTAGCATAACCGAACATGGAAGCCAGAGGAATCTGTGCTTCAATCTGGGTTGCACCATTAACGTCTTCCATACCCTTCATGTTACCACGGCGGGAGTTGATGTCACCAATAACATCACCAACGTATTCGTTAGGAGTAATGACAACAACCTTCATCATCGGTTCCATCAGAACCGGAGAAGCCTTACGCATGGCATCTTTGAATGCCATGGATCCGCAGATTTTGAAGGACATTTCAGAGGAGTCAACTTCATGATAAGAACCATCATAAAGAGTAACCTTTACGTCTTCAACCGTGTAGCCAGCCAGAACACCATTGGTCATGGCAGACTTAATACCAGCTTCAGTCGGTCCGATAAATTCCTTCGGAATGGCACCGCCGACAACGGCATTAACGAATTCGTAACCCTTTCCTGGGTTCGGCTCAATCTTGATCTTAACCTGAGCGTACTGACCGGAACCACCGGACTGACGCTTGTACTTGCAATCTACATCAGCTGGAGCAGTGATGGTTTCACGATATGCAACCTGTGGCTTACCAACGTTGGCTTCTACTTTGAATTCACGAAGCAGACGGTCAACAATGATTTCCAGGTGAAGTTCACCCATACCGGCAATAATGGTTTGTCCGGTTTCTTCATCAGTGTAGCACTTGAAGGTCGGGTCTTCTTCTGCCAGCTTGGAAAGGGCAACGCCCATCTTTTCCTGACCGGCACGGGTCTTCGGCTCAATGGCAACACGGATAACCGGATCCGGGAAGTCCATGGACTCCAGAATAACCGGATGTTTTGGATCGCAAAGAGTATCACCAGTAGTGGTATTCTTAACACCTACACAAGCGGCAATGTCACCGGCATAGCACTTATCAAGGTCCTGTCTGTGGTTGGCGTGCATCTGCAGGATACGGCCCATACGTTCGTTCTTGTCCTTAGTGGCATTCAGAACAGTTGCGCCAGCATCTACAGTACCAGAATAAACGCGGAAGAAGCACAGCTTACCTACATACGGGTCAGTTGCAATCTTGAAAGCAAGAGCAGCAAATGGGCCGTCGTCTGTAGATTCACGGCATTCCTCTTCGTCCGTTTCCGGATTTACGCCCTTAATGGCAGGAATGTCAACCGGAGCCGGCATGTAGTCAACAATGGCATCCAACAGTGGCTGAACGCCCTTGTTACGGTAAGAAGTACCGCAAACAACCGGAACCAGGTCATTGTTAATAGTTGCCTTACGGATAGTAGCCTTCAGCTCTTCCAGCGTCAGTTCATCTCCGTTGAAGTATTTTTCCATTAAGTCATCATCATAAGAAGCTACTTCTTCAATGAGTTCGTCATGGTACTTCTGGGCAATTTCTTTCATGTCATCCGGGATTTCTTCATCGCGGATGTCATTGCCGAGGTCATCATAGTAAACTTCGGCACGCATGGTCAGCAGGTCAATGATTCCGCGGAAGTTGTTTTCAGCACCGATTGGCAGCTGAATAGCAAGCGGATTGGCCTTCAGACGTTCACGGATCATGTCGAGTACATGGTAGTAATCGGCGCCCATGATGTCCATTTTGTTAACGTAGATCATGCGAGGTACGTTATATTTGTCAGCCTGACGCCATACGGTTTCAGACTGCGGTTCAACGCCACCCTTAGCGGAAAGAACGGTAACGGAACCGTCCAATACACGCAGGGAACGCTCTACTTCAGCAGTGAAGTCAACGTGGCCCGGGGTGTCGATGATATTGATTCTGTGTTCTTTCCAGAAACAGGTAGTTGCAGCAGAAGTAATGGTAATACCACGCTCCTGCTCCTGTTCCATCCAGTCCATGGTGGCAGCGCCTTCATGAACTTCACCGATCTTATAGTTAACACCAGTGTAGTACAGGATACGTTCGGTAGTGGTAGTCTTACCGGCGTCAATGTGCGCCATAATACCGATGTTTCTGGTTTTTTCCAAAGAAACCTGTCTTGGCATTCATTTCCCTCCAATAAGTTACCAGCGGAAATGTGCAAAAGCCTTGTTGGCTTCTGCCATCTTGTGGGTATCTTCACGCTTCTTGTAAGCAGAACCGGTCTGGTTTACAGCATCCATGATTTCGTTTGCAAGTCTTTCCTTCATGGTTCTTTCACCGCGCTGACGAGCGTACAGCGTGATCCAACGTAAACCGAGGGTCTGTCTTCTTTCAGCACGAACCTCAATTGGAACCTGGTAAGTGGCACCACCTACACGGCGAGCCTTTACCTCTAATACAGGCATAACATTTTCCATGGCCTCTTCAAATACTTCAAGAGGATCTCTGCCTGTCTTTTCCTGGATGATTTCAAAAGCGCCGTATACGATTTTCTGAGCAACGCCCTTTTTACCATCCAGCATAACACTGTTGATTAAACGTGTTACGAGCTTTGAATTGTAAAGCGGATCTGGCAAAACATCACGTTTTGCAATCTGGCCTCTTCTTGGCACTTCGCTTCCCTCCTTCATAATAATGATATCATAGGTACTCGAGTGACAACATTCCCGTGGCGCCAATGCGGAGGCGTATTAGCAATATAAATACACCCTTACATTGTTACGCAGAAGACTGCGCAGCCTGCAAGAAGATTGTTCTCTTTACACTTCCATTTTCAAAGTAAATGGATTACTTTTTGCCGGCTTTCGGCTTCTTAGCGCCGTACTTAGAACGGCTCTGCTTTCTGTCGGTTACGCCCTGGGTATCCAGCGTACCACGGATGATGTGGTAACGAACACCAGGAAGGTCCTTTACACGTCCGCCTCTGATCAGAATAACGGAGTGTTCCTGAAGGTTGTGGCCGACACCCGGAATGTAAGCGGAAACTTCAATTCCGTTGGTCAGACGTACTCTGGCAATCTTACGAAGAGCGGAGTTCGGCTTCTTTGGCGTTGCGGTTTTTACTGCTGTGCAGACACCACGCTTTTGCGGAGAAGCGTTGTTAGTCATCACGTTCTTCTTGGAGTTCAGTCCTTTTAAGAGTGCTGGAGCTTTAGCCTTCTTTTCAGTTACCTTACGGCCCTGACGAACAAGTTGGTTAAAGGTTGGCAATCTGTTTCACCTCCTGCGAAATAATGTAAAAATGTAATTATATTGCTATAGGAGAGCTTTCCACAGCACTGTGGAAAGTTCTCCAAATAGTAACCTAAAATTTACCGCTTGCACAACACGGCAAGTTAGCATTTTAAACTAAGCTAAGCGGTTTGTCAACAAGTTAGATTTCCGTAAATTCCATTGGCAGAGAAATATCTTCAATGAAGAGTTCCGGGTCAATGGAGTTGAATTCTTCATGCTTGCGTTCTACCTGTACGTCATTGTAAACCTTCATGCCGGTACCGGACGGAAGCAGCTTACCAATGATAACGTTTTCCTTCAGGCCGTGCAGCGGGTCAACCTTACCCTTGATGGCAGCATCCGTAAGAACACGAGTGGTTTCCTGGAAGGATGCGGCGGACAGGAAGGAATCCGTTGCCAGAGAAGCCTTGGTAATACCAAGCAGCATGGCTTCTGCCTCTGCCGGGTTGTAAACCGTGCCTTCTTCCTTGGCCTTGGCAGCCAGAGCATCGTTAGCATCCAGGAAGTCGGATTTTTCAACAACGGAGCCTACTAAGAAGTCGGTGTCACCGGCATCGGTAATGCGAACCTTCTTCATCATCTGACGGACAATAACTTCAATGTGCTTATCATTGATATCTACGCCCTGACGACGGTAAGTGCTCTGTACTTCACGAATCAGATAATCGTGAACGGCATCTACGCCCATGATTTCCAGCAGGTCATGCGGATTAATGGAACCTTCAGTCAGTGCCTCACCCTTGTTGATGTGAACACCGTCCTGGATGGCCTGACGCAGACGCAGGCCGTAAGGAATCAGATATTGCTTCTCTTCCCCTTCTTCGGCATTGGTTACCACAACATACTTGCTCTTCTTGATTTCCTGGATGGAAACCACACCGTCAATTTCAGACAGAATGGCAAGCGTCTTCGGCTTCCGGCCTTCAAACAGTTCTTCAACACGCGGAAGACCCTGTGTAATATCAGCTGCAGATGCAACACCACCGGTATGGAAGGTTCTCATGGTCAACTGGGTACCTGGTTCACCGATGGACTGTGCAGCAATGATACCAACTGCCTCGCCGACGGTAACAGGTCCACCCGTTGCCAGGTTGCGGCCGTAGCACTTAATGCAGACACCGTGATGGGAACGGCAGGTCAACAGAGACCGAATGCGGATTTCCGCTCTGGAGTCATCTGCTACTGCACCGCTGGCAACGTCTGCTTCGTGTGTTGCCTTAACGTACTTGTCTACCTTTGCAGCAGACTCTTCGTCCATTATGACATCTGCGGACTGGATCAGTTCGCCGGTTGTGCGATCTACCAGATCTTCTACCAGGTAACGTCCTACCAGACGTTCCTGCAGCTCTTCAATGACTTCGTTGCCGTCTTTGATGTCATATACGGCAATGCCTTCCTTGCAACCGCAGTCTTCTTCGCGAACAATGATTTCCTGGGAAACGTCAACCAGACGTCTGGTCAGGTAACCGGAGTCAGCGGTACGAAGTGCGGTATCAGCCAGACCCTTACGGGCACCACGGGAAGAAATGAAGTATTCAATGATATTCAGACCTTCACGGTAGTTGGCACGAATTGGAATTTCAATGGTTTCACCGGAGGTGTTGGCAATCAAGCCACGCATACCGGCAAGCTGACGCAACTGAGAGTCAGAACCACGGGCACCGGAGTCAATCATCATGAAGATTGGGTTATACGGGCCGAGGTTTTCTTTCAGACCGTTGGAAACCAGCTTGGTGCATTCGTCCCATGCCTGAATAATATGACGTTTGCGTTCCTTATAGGAAAGCATACCTCTTTGATACAGTTCCTCAATCTGGTCAACCTGTGCTTCAGCAGCAGCAACCAAATCATACTTGGATTCCGGAATTTTGGCGTCCGTTACCGCTACGGTAATACCGGACAAAGTGGAATATTTATAACCCTGCGCCTTAATGGCATCCAGCATAACGGAAGTCTGCTGGGTTCCGTGAACACGGATGCAACGTTCAATCAGCTTACCAAGGGTCTTCTTGGTAACCAGGAAATCAGCTTCCAGCTTGAATTCATTGCCAGGAATACTTCTGTCTACAAAGCCAAGGTCCTGCGGTACCGGATTGTTGAAGATGATCTTACCCAAAGTAGTATCGATCAGAGCCGACTTCATTTCTCCGTCAATTTCCTTAGACATTCTGACTTTGATCTTGGAGTGCAGCGTAATAGAGCCTTCTTCGTAAGCCATAGTGGCTTCATCAACGTCACGGAAAGCGCGGCCTTCACCAGGTTCGCCATCTTTGTCAAGGGTCAGGTAATAGGAACCAAGAACCATGTCCTGGGTCGGTACTGTTACCGGACGACCATCAGACGGTTTCAACAGGTTGTTGGCAGCCAGCATTAAGAAGCGGGCTTCGGCCTGTGCCTCTGCGGACAAAGGTACGTGAACGGCCATCTGGTCACCGTCAAAGTCGGCGTTGAATGCGGTACAGGCCAACGGGTGCAGCTTAATGGCACGACCATCAACCAAAACCGGTTCAAAGGCCTGGATGCCCAAGCGGTGCAATGTTGGTGCACGGTTCAGCATAACCGGATGGTCTTTGATAACAACTTCCAGAGCATCCCAAACTTCGTCCTTAGAACGCTCTACCATTTTACGGGCAGACTTGATATTGCCGGCTACTCCGGTTTCTACCAGGCGCTTCATAACAAACGGTTTGAACAATTCCAAAGCCATTTCCTTCGGCAGACCGCACTGATACATTTTCAGTTCCGGACCAACAACAATTACGGAACGGCCGGAGTAGTCAACACGTTTACCAAGCAGGTTCTGACGGAACCGTCCTTGCTTACCCTTCAGCATGTCAGAAAGGGATTTCAGCGGCCGGTTGTTCGGTCCGGTTACCGGACGGCCACGGCGGCCGTTATCAATCAGAGCATCTACTGCTTCCTGCAGCATTCTCTTTTCATTGCGGATAATGATATCCGGTGCACCCAGATCCAACAGTCTCTGCAGACGGTTGTTACGGTTGATGACTCTTCTGTACAGGTCATTCAGGTCAGACGTAGCAAAACGGCCACCGTCCAGCTGTACCATTGGACGAAGATCCGGCGGAATAACCGGAATAACGTCCAGAATCATCCATTCCGGTTTGTTGCCGGAATTTTTGAACGCATTTACCACTTCCAAACGCTTCAGCAGACGGGTTCTCTTTTGACCACTGGCGTGGTTCAGTTCCTCTGTCAGCTGTTCGGAAAGGGCTTCTACATCAATTTCAGCGAGCAGTTTCTTAATGGCTTCTGCACCCATGCCGGCGTCAAAGTCATTTTCATACTTTTCTCTCATGTCCTGATATTCTTTTTCGGTCAGGGTCTGATATTTCTCCAACGGAGTCATACCCGGATCCGTAACAATATACAGGGCAAAATACAGAACTTTTTCCAGATTTCTTGGGGAAAGGTCCAGCATCAAACCGATTCTGGACGGAATACCCTTGAAATACCAGATATGGGAAACCGGTGCAGCCAGTTCAATGTGACCCATCCGTTCTCTGCGGACCTTTGCCTTGGTAACTTCAACACCGCAGCGTTCGCAGATTTTTCCCTTATAGCGGATTCTTTTATACTTTCCGCAGTAGCACTCCCAGTCCTTGGTCGGCCCGAAAATTCTTTCGCAGAATAAGCCGTCCCGTTCCGGTTTGAGAGTTCTATAGTTAATGGTTTCCGGTTTTTTAACCTCACCATAAGACCACGCACGAATTTCGTCTGGGGATACAAGACCAATACGAATGGAATCAAATTCCAGCTCGTCGGTGGTATTAGTAGTAGTCTGAATGTCAGTCATTTGGCGACCCCTTTCCGATTAAAACTCTTCGTTGAATGTTTCTTCTTCCGGATCTTCGGCCGGAGCTTCCACTTCCGGTTCCCCTTCTGCGGTCAGCAGTGTGTAACCTTCTGCGGTAGCGGCGTCATTGACCTGACGGAAATCTTCGTTTTCTACCAGACGGAAGCCGATATCATCGGTTTCGTAGTTCTGTCTGAGGTCAATTTCATTTCCGTCCTTGTCAAGAACCTTTACATCCAGAGCCAGTGCCTGCAGTTCCTTAATCAGAACCTTGAAGGATTCCGGAACACCGGACTTCGGAACACTTTGTCCCTTAACAATGGCTTCGTAAGTCTTAACACGTCCTACAATGTCGTCGGACTTTACAGTCAGGATTTCCTGAAGAGTATAGGCAGCACCGTAAGCTTCCAGTGCCCAAACTTCCATTTCACCGAAACGCTGGCCACCAAACTGTGCTTTACCACCCAGAGGCTGCTGCGTTACCAGGGAGTATGGTCCGGTGGAACGGGCGTGAATCTTGTCGTCTACCAGGTGATGCAACTTCAGATAATACATAACACCAACGGTAACACGGTTATCAAACGGCTTGCCGGTACGGCCATCAATCAGCTGAATCTTGCCGTCCCTGTATTCATAGGCGTCATCTACCAGTTTCAGATCTGCTTCTTCTGTCAGATTCTTCTTCAGATAAGCAACCAGTTCCAGCAAGTTAAAGCCGTTCTTTTCGTTTTCGTCTTCATACTTCAGAACCAGTTCTTTTACTGCGTCAGAGCCCTGTGCAAGCAGCATGGACTCAGACAGGAAGTACTGGATATCTTCTTCGTGTGCACCGTCAAAGACCGGTGTCATAACCTTCCAGCCCTTGGAGCGTGCAGCCATACCCATGTTAACTTCCAGCACCTGTCCGATGTTCATACGGGACGGAACACCCAACGGGTTCAGTACAATGTCAAGCGGTGTGCCATCCGGCAGGAACGGCATGTCTTCCTGTGGCAGTACGCGGGAAACAACACCCTTGTTACCGTGACGACCTGCCATCTTGTCTCCGACCTGAATCTTTCTCTTCTGGGCGATGTAGCATCTTACTACCTTGTTAACGCCCGGAGAAAGTTCATCGGAATTTTCTCTGGTGAAGACTTCTACATTAACAACAATTCCGTATTCTCCGTGCGGTACCCGAAGAGAGGTGTCTCTGACCTCTCTGGCCTTTTCGCCAAAGATAGCACGCAGAAGGCGTTCTTCTGCAGTCAGTTCGGTTTCGCCCTTTGGCGTAACCTTACCAACCAGGATATCACCGGAACGAACTTCCGCACCAACGCGGATAATACCATCTTCGTTCAGGTTGGCCAGAGCATCGTCACCGACATTCGGAATGTCTCTGGTAATTTCTTCCGGTCCAAGCTTGGTGTCCCGGGCTTCCAGTTCATATTCTTCAATATGAAGAGAAGTATAAACGTCGTCTCTTACCAAATGTTCATTTAACAGAACGGCGTCTTCGTAGTTGTAACCTTCCCAGGTCATGAAGCCAATCAGGGCATTCTTACCAAGGGAAATTTCGCCGTTGGAAGTAGCCGGGCCATCAGCAATGACCTGTTTTTCCGCAACCTTCTGACCACGGGAAACAACCGGGCGCTGATTAATGCAGGTGCCCTGGTTGGAACGCATGAACTTAATCAGTTCATAGGAATCGATGCTGCCATCTTCGCATTCAATTTTAATGTGAGAGGCGTCTACATATTTAACGGTACCAGCGTGTTTAGCAACGATAACAGAGCCGGAGTCAACAGCTGCCTTATATTCCATACCGGTGCCAACAAAGGCAGCTTCAGTAACCATCAGAGGAACGGCCTGCCGCTGCATGTTGGAACCCATCAGGGCACGGTTGGCGTCATCGTTTTCCAAGAACGGAATCATGGCAGTTGCAACGGAAACCAGCATCTTCGGAGAAACGTCCATGAAGTCCGGTACGCTGCGATCTACTTCTGCAAATCCGTCACGGTAACGAATGGTAACACGGTCATGAATGAAATGTCCGTCTTCATCCAGCGGTTCGTTTGCCTGCGCAACACGGTAGTTATCTTCTACATCCGCTGTCATGTAAACAACTTCGTCCAGAACCTTTCCGGTCTTTTTGTCAATTCTGCGGAACGGTGCTTCAATGAAGCCATAGGTATTGATGCGAGCGAAGGTAGCCAGATAGGAAATCAAGCCGATGTTCGGACCTTCCGGCGTTTCAATTGGGCACATACGACCGTAGTGAGTATAGTGAACGTCACGAACTTCAAATCCGGCACGGTCACGAGACAGACCGCCAGGTCCGAGGGCGGACAGACGACGTTTGTGTGTCAGCTCTGCCAACGGGTTGGTCTGATCCATGAACTGGGACAGCGGAGAAGATCCGAAGAATTCACGAATGGCTGCTACCACCGGACGGATGTTAATCAGCGCTTGCGGTGTAGCCTTTTCCGGATCCTGTGCCTGCAGGGACATACGTTCCCGAACAACACGTTCCATCCGGGTAAAGCCAATCCGGAACTGATTCTGCAGCAATTCGCCGACCGAACGGATTCGACGGTTGCCAAGGTGGTCAATATCATCAGTAGTGCCAACATGGTTGCCAAGGCAGTTGAGGTAGTTAATGCTGGCAAGAATGTCGTCAATAATAATGTGCTTCGGAATCAGGTCGTCACAGCGTTCCCGAAGAGTAAAGAGGAATTCGTCCTTATCTTTGATGTCCTCTTCCAGGATTTCAGCAAGAATGGAGAAACGGACTTTTTCATTAATGCCAATATTTTCCAGTTCTTCTTTCGTCAGGTTGTATTCGGTAATGAACGGTGCAATGTCTACCATGCCGTTGCCGACTACTCTGACTTCTTTGCCTTCCACGTCCAAATCAACGGACATGATGCCGGCCTGTTCAATTTCATAGGCCTTTTCCTTGGTAACAACTTCCCCTGCTTCGGCAAGTACTTCGCCGGTTGCCGGATTTACCAGAGTGGCAGCCAGCTTGTTGCCGGCCAGGCGCTTGGAGATAGCCAGTTTCTTATTGTATTTGTATCTGCCTACGCGGGACAGGTCATAACGATGTGCATCAAAGAACAAATTGTCCAAGTGCTGCTGTGCAGATTCCAGTGTTGGAGGTTCACCCGGACGAAGTCTCTTATAGACTTCCAGAAGAGCTTCTTCTGCGTTCTTGGTGGTATCCTTTTCCAGGGTTGCCATAATGCGTTCGTCGCCACCAAAGAAATCCAGGATTTCCTGGTTGCTGGACAGACCCAGGGAACGAATGAAGGTAGTAATGTAAATTTTGCGGTTCTTGTCAATGCGGACATAGAACAGGTCATTTTGATCGGTTTCATATTCCAGCCAGGCACCGCGGTTCGGAATAACGGTTGTGGTAAAGAGCTTTTTACCGGTCTTGTCATAGTTCATTCCATAGTAAACACCAGGAGAACGAACTAACTGGGAAACAATGGCACGTTCTGCACCATTAATAACAAAGGTACCGCTTTCAGTCATCAGCGGGAAGTCACCCATGTAA
Source organism: Bacteroidaceae bacterium (assembly GCA_963600825.1). GTDB lineage: Bacteria > Bacillota > Clostridia > Oscillospirales > Acutalibacteraceae > RUG420. The sequence continues at coordinate 59,078 of CAVCCW010000004.1, forward strand.
ACGTCACTTTCTTTGACTTCCCCCGTCTCCTTATTGAAGAGACGAGCTTTTACACGGATAGGAGCAGCGTAAGTGGCATCTCTTTCCTTGCATTCCTTAACAGAATACTTGGGTTCTTCGTCCATAGTGTAATCTACGAATTCCAATACCAGGTTGCCGGTGTAATCCGTAATTTCACCGATGTCTCTGAATACCTCTTTCAGACCGACATCAAGGAACCACTGATAAGAATTCTTCTGCACCTCAATCAGGTTCGGCATCTGCATAACCTCATTGATTTTGGAAAAATTCATACGGGTGGTGGTGCCAAGTTGTGTTGCTTTCACATTTACCATAGGCCGTAATCACTCCGTTCGTTAGTTTGAAAACGCCGGTTTTTGGTATAACCATGCGGTTTTCTTGTATTTCGGAAAGACGCTACTTTCCGTTATAAAGTAGCATATATTTTAAGGATTTTACCGCAACCCGTCAAGGGCTATCCTTAAAATAGTCAGTTCCAGTCGGAAAATAAGTTATAAGCGCCTCCGGGCGTTCCTTTTACGTATAAAAAAGAGGTCTCCTTCCCTTTTTTCAGAGTCGGAGACCGTTCCTTTTGTTTTCTTTTTGGCGAGTCAGTGACCGCCTTTCATACGGATTAATCCAAGAAGTCCTTCAGCTTTTTAGAGCGGCTTGGGTGGCGCAGCTTCCGCAGTGCTTTGGCCTCAATCTGACGAATCCGCTCACGGGTAACGTTAAATTCTTTACCAACTTCTTCCAGGGTGCGCGGATGACCGTCTTCCAGGCCAAAGCGCAGGGAAAGAACTTTTTCTTCTCTTGGGGTCAGCGTTTTCAGCACGTCCGCCAGTTGCTCTTTTAAGAGAAGCTGGGAAGCTGCGTCCGCCGGGGCCAGGGCATCATCATCCGGAATGAAATCCCCAAGGTGCGAATCTTCTTCTTCACCGATTGGTGTTTCCAGGGAGACCGGTTCCTGTGCTACCCGCAGGATTTCCCGAACCTTTTCTACCGGCATATCAATTTCTGCTGCAATTTCTTCTGCCGTTGGATCACGACCGTTCTTATGCAACAGCAGGCTGTTGGTCTTCTTTACCTTGTTAATGGTTTCTACCATGTGAACCGGGATCCGGATGGTCCTGGCCTGGTCCGCAATAGCACGGGTGATAGCCTGGCGGATCCACCAAGTAGCGTAAGTGGAGAACTTAAAGCCCTTGGTATAGTCAAACTTGTCTACCGCTTTAATCAAACCCAGGTTGCCTTCCTGAATCAGATCCAGAAACTGCATACCGCGGCCAACATACCGCTTTGCAATGGAAACAACCAAACGAAGGTTGGATTCTGCCAATTTTTTCTTAGCTTCTTCATCGCCATCGGCAATACGAATAGCAAGTTCAATTTCTTCTTCCGGCGTCAGCAGAGGTACCCGGCCAATTTCCTTCAGGTAAACCTTAACAGGGTCATCCATAGCGGCGTTTTTACCGGCATCTGCCACGGCTCCGGTTTCGGAGGTCTTGGTGGTTTCTGCTTCAAAGTTCAAAGACTCCAGTGCTGCATCGCCAAGGTCGTCTATGATTTCAATATTGTTATTTTCCAGCGTGTCATACAGCTTGTCCAGTTCATCAATGTCCAAATCAATTTCCACAATGGCGGAATCAATGTTGTTGGTGGAGAGTTTTCCCTGGGCTTTACCCTGTTCAATCAGCCGGTCAATGACTTTTTGCTTTTTTTCGTCCATATACGTACTCCTCTTTGTTTTTGGATGTTCATCCATGATTTTTGAACAAGTTCCGGAAGGCATCGTCACTTAGCGTGGCGGGATCTACCGGGGCATCTTTCCCCTGCCCTTCCTTCAGAACACCGATGCAGTCCTTCAGCTCTTCCCGCGTGTTAGACACCAGGACGCTGTCTGTCTGCAAACCAGCCAGCTTGCTCATTTCCTCCGGAGAGAACTCCGAAGAAAGATAAATCAGGTCCAGCGGCCGTCCGCTGCTGATCCGTTCCCGAATGACTTCATAGGCCTTCCGATAAAAGGCGGTTGGAAAATCCTCCGGAGATAGATCCTGCTGCACGCTCCGGTAAAAATCCGGATTGTTAAGCAACAGGGACACTATGGTTTCTTCGGCTTTGACCGTTTTCAGACTTACGGTACCAGTTTGGCCTTGGGCAGCCGGATACCGGTCAAATTCATGTCGGAGTGCACCAAAATCAACCCGTTCTGCCTTCCGTTTCTGCTTTCTGGTAACGTCCTTTAATTGTAAAAGAATAGCTTCTTTGCTGACGCCCAGATCTTCTGAAAGCCGGGAGGCATAAATATCCTGCTCCACCGGAGAGTCCAGCTTTGCCAGAATAGGCACCGCTTCCCGCAGGTATTGTACCCTGCCGTCGTCTGTGCCAAGGTTGTATTTCTTGCGCTTCTCTAACAGTCTGTACTCGGTTTCATTAGCGGCACCGTCCAAAATAGACTGAAAGCGTTCTGCGCCGAATTTTTGAAGAATTTCATCCGGATCTTTTCCGCCTGCCAGTTGCAAAGAGCGAATGGAAAGACCGGTGCGGTCAAATTTTTCCAACGCCTTTTCCGTGGCGGCACGTCCGGCTTCGTCATTGTCATAGGACAAAATGACTTCTTTACAATACCGGGAAAGCAATCGCACCTGTTCGTCTGTCAAAGCAGTTCCAAGACCTGCCACCGCATTGGTGAAACCGGCCTGATGTAAGGCAATGACATCCATATATCCTTCACAGAGGATCAGACTGTCTTTTCCGGCGCTTTTTGCAAAATTCAGGGCAAATAAGGCCTGACTTTTCTTATAAACCAAAGTGTCAGAGGTGTTGACGTACTTTGGTTTGGAATCATCTAACACACGGCCGCCAAAAGCAATGACATGACCGCGTAAATCTATAATAGGAACCATAGCACGGTTCCGAAAGTTATCGTAATAATTGACGTTTCCGTTTTTTTCGCTGCGGCGAACCAGATTGGCTTCGTACAGTTCCTGGTCTGAGTAGCCTTTGTTTCGCATGTAGTCCCGCAAAGAATGCCAGGCATCTGGTGCAAAGCCAAGTCCGAAGTGCTTAATGGTTTGCGGCATTAAATGCCGCTGATTCTGCCAATATTGCAATCCGGCTTTTCCCTGTGGGCTGATCAGACAGGCATAAAAGAAATGGGCTGCCTCTTTGTTCATTTCCAGCATTCTGGCGCGCTTTTTGGACAGCGTATCGTCATAATCTTCTGTCGGTACCGACAGACCGGCCTTTTCTGCCAACAGCTTGACAGCGTCCAGATAATCCAGGTTTTCTATTTCTCTGGTAAAAGTAATGATGTCCCCACCCTTACCGCAGCCAAAGCAATAAAAAGACTGGGTGTCTGGATAAACGGTAAACGACGGTGTTTTTTCACTATGAAATGGGCACAACCCTTTGGAAAGGCGGCCCCTCCGGCGGAGCGCAACATAGCCGCCGATGAACTCTTCAATGTCCAACCGCTGGCGCAGCGTGTCCAGAAATTCTTCTGTCAGTCTCGGCATGACGCTCCCTCCTCTTTATTTTTCAGAATTTATACTTCCGCCCAGGGCTTTGGTACAAACAGATTTTCAAAGACATACAAAGCATACCGGTCCGACATACCGGAGATGTAGTCACAGGCGGCGCGGGCAGCTCCTTCTGTTTCCACAATAGGCTTGTAATCTTCCGGCAATTCTTCCGGTCGTTCCACAAAGTAGTGATACATTTGCTGAATAATGGCCTTGGCCTTGCCTTCTTCCCCTTTACAAATAGGATTGGTGTATACGTTTTCAAACAGCCATTCCCGTAAATCCAGGTAAGCTTGTTCTACGGCCGGATCCATATGCACATTACGATCCGTGTTCTGAATTACCGACCGCACCATGGTATCAATCCGTTTTCCCTTACTTTTTCCTAAGGTGTTGCGGATTTTGCCGGGAATGTCAGATTCCGTGAAGAGTCCGGCACGAATGGCGTCGTCTATATCATGATTTAAAAAGGCGATGTGGTCACTAATCTTGACAATACGCCCTTCCAGAGTATCGGCTTCCTTTCCTTCGGTATGACATAAAATGCCATCCCGTACTTCATAGGTCAGGTTTAAGCCGTTTCCATTCTTTTCCAGGCGATCCACCACCCGCAGGCTTTGCTCATAGTGGCGGAACCCATCGGGATGTACTTCCCGTAAGGCACGTTCACCGGCATGACCGAATGGGGTATGACCAAGGTCATGTCCTAAGGCAATGGCCTCTGTCAAATCTTCGTTTAACTTCAGGCCACGGGCTAAAGACCGTGCAATCTGTGCCACTTCCAACGTGTGGGTTAAGCGGGTGCGATAATGATCTCCCATGGGAGCAAGAAAAACCTGCGTTTTGTGCTGCAACCGCCGAAACGCATTACAGTGAATAATGCGGTCCCGATCCCGTTGGTAAGCCGTTCGGAAATCGTCGTCCGGCTCTGGCCGCATGCGGCCTTTGGTATCCGTAACTCGCATGGCATAAGAAGAGAAAAACAAATCCTGATAACGTTCGGTTTCTTCACGAATGGTGGCCATAGTCAGGTCTCCTTCCTGCACTTCCTTAAAATAGAACCGCTCGGAATGCGTTCCTGACACAAAATCCGAATGGTTGCCATTGGGTTGGGCGCTACTGAGATGGATTCTCCGGCTTCATTATACATTTTTTGTATGGTTATGGAATGGGGCATCACACCCGGGGAAAGGACTTCCAGCTCTTCCCCTTGGAAAAAACGGTTGCGCTGGGTTACGGTCAGATACGTTCCATCGGAATCCAGCACGTTGGCAATGATATCCCAATTGCGAATATAAATGCCATCATAGTAGATATTGGCGTCTTCCTCCGGCGGGCCGTAAAAGAAGCCAGTACAGTAATCCCGGTAACTGATTTTTTTGGTTTCTTCCACAATCCAGGGTTCCGGTTGATAGGTATCAGATGGGTTAGCCAGGTATCCGTCTATGGCACAGCGGTACGCATTGGTAACGGCGGCCACATAAAAGGAAGATTTAGCGCGGCCCTCTATTTTGAAACTGTTAATTCCTGCGTTGACCAAATCCGGAATGTGCTCAATCATGCACATGTCTTTGCTGTTTAGAAAATAGGTGCCGTTTTCTCCGTCTTCGGTTAATTCGTAATACTGACCCGGTCGACGTTCTTCCAAAAGATGATATTTCCAGCGGCAGGGCTGGGCACAGTCACCTCGGTTGGAGTCCCGTCCGGTCATATAGTTGGATAACAGACAGCGTCCGGAGAAAGACATGCACATGGCCCCGTGGACAAAAGCTTCCAGTTCTAAGTCATCCGGAATGTTGGCACGAATGGTTTCAATTTCCTTTAGGGAAACCTCTCTGGCCAAAACAATCCGCTTTGCACCAAGGTCATACAGAGCATTGGCAGTCATGTAATTCACCACACCAGCCTGGGTAGACATGTGGATATCTACCTTGGGTGCATATTTTTGAGCTGCACGCATCACACCGATATCAGCAATAATGAAAGCGTCTATTCCCGCCTCCTGCGCTTGTACCAGGAAATCCGGAAGGGCTTCCAGCTCTTCGTTTCTGGGAAGGGTATTGCAGGTTAAATGAACCTTTACCCCTTGTGCATGGCAGCGGGCAACGGCTTCCTTCAATGCGGTCTGGCTGAAGTTAGCCGGTGCGGCACGCATACCGAATTCCTGACCTCCCAGGTAAATGGCATCCGCGCCATATTGCAATGCGGCGTTTAAACGCTCCGGATCTCCGGCAGGTGCCAGAAGCTCCGGTGCTTTGAATAAACTCATGTACAGACTCCTTACGAATCGTCGGAAGAAGAACTCTTCGCGGCTTTATTAACGTTGGCGTTTTGCTCGTTGGCGGTACGTGCCAGATAGATGTTTCCGTCGTCATCGTGAGCAAAGAAGTAGTAACTGGTGGTTTCTGGCCACAGTACTGCCTTAATGGCATCATTGCCCGGGTTACAGATGGCGCCGACCGGCAGGCCCTTGCAATTGTAGGTACTGTACAGATCCAAATAAGTATTGTATTCCGTCTCTGTTACGTGCGGCTTAATGTACTCCTTCACGTAGTTAACTGTGGCATCTGACTGCAGGGTCGGGAAATTGGAGGAATTCAGACGGTTGTAGAAGACGGAGGAAATGTATGCCATATTGGAGGCCTTACTATCTTCCTTCTGAACAATGGACGCCATGGTCAGTACCTGATCCATTGTCATATTGATTTCTTTTGCCCTTGCTTCATATTCATCGGTCCACTTGGACTGGAAGTTGGACAGCATCTTCTTCACAACGGACTCTGCATCCTGCCCTACGTAGAATTCATAGGTATCCGGGTACAGGTAGCCTTCCAATGCGGCAAAACGGGAATCGGCGTTGTCTATATTCTGCAGGAAGTCAAAGTCATAGTCTGTCTTACTGCAGGCTTTCAGGAAGTCTTCCTGAGAGCAAACTTTATTTTTCTCCAGCGCTTCGCCAATCTGGACTACGTTATATCCTTCCGGAACGGAAACTTCTACCGTCTCCTGACGTTGGATATTCATGCACTGCAGCAGCATCTTTTCAATCCCCATATTTTTGGAAAGGACATAGTCTCCCTTCAAATACGAGGCCTTGGTATAGTCTTCACTCCGCATGCTGTCGGTCAGTATAATAAAGACTTTGCATTCTACCGAATGCTTGATTAAGCCCTTTCTGTCCAATTGTCCAATAATCTTATTGGTGGTCATGTCCTCTTCCGAAATGGTAAACGTTACACTGTCCGTGCTGCGTCCGAATCCAAGAATGTCATTGATGACAGAGGTCAGGCGAATGGACAAAAGCAAGGCCAAAACAATAATGATGACCCTGGTAGCAATTGCCTTCTTATATGGATCTGCCTGAATTTTAGCAATGGTCGGACCAAGTTGCTGGAAGCCGTACTGGATTTTTCCTTTCCAGGTTGGCGGAAGCGGCTGCTTTGGACCACGTTGTCTCTTTACCGGCGATTTGGTTGTTGTCCGGTTTGTCTGTGCGGCTGCTGACGGTTGCGTCCTCTTTTGTGGTTGCATTTGTGTTGCAGAAGCCGTCTGTTTCTTTCCCTTAGCAGTAAGCTTTGTGGCTTTCTTTTCCTGGCGAGTCAGCTTCTGCTCTTGCCGTGCATGGTTCTTGGCAGCAGCAGCTTGCGCCTGACGCTGCGCATAAGTATCCGTTGCTTTTTGTGTTACTGCACTACCTTGGGTAGCCTGTGCCTTAGTTACACGCCGTACAGTAGATTTTGATGCCACCGCAGGTTGCTGTGCAGAACGCTGCGTGGTGGTTTGTGCCGGGGCTCTGCGCTGTGTTGTTGTAGTCTGGGACTGCTGCGCCGTGCGCCGCGTGGCTACAGGCTGTTGGGCTGGATGCTGAGCGGCAGCTTGTACCGGGGCTCTGCGCTGTGTGAGTGCAGGCTGCTGAGCTGGACGCTGAGCGGCAACTTGTGCCGGGGCTCTGCGCTGTG
>CAVCCW010000005.1:0-62837 GCA_963600825.1 Bacteroidaceae bacterium
CGGAAACGCTGGGTGTCAGCCGCCAGTCCGTTTCCAAATGGGAGAACGGCTCCAGTGACCCCAACACCTCCAATCTCATCGCACTGGCAAAGCTCTATAAAATCTCCCCTGAGGAACTGTTGGAATGCGCGACAGGAACGTCAAAAGGCGGAAATGATACTGAATGATTCTTTTGTGGAAAGTGAGGTCTCCAAATGAGCAGGTATGCCCGAGACGGTTTCACCTGCGTCTGGGTTTGGTACGAATGCGTCGAGACAAAAACCAAAGAAACAAGTAAAGCCGAAGACCAAAACGGTCTTCGGCTTTTGGCGTCCCAGAGAGGAATCGAACCCCCGGCCTTCCCCTTAGGAGGGGGACGCTCTATCCGACTGAGCTACTGAGACATATGAAAAATTATACGCTAAAAAACAAGCGTGGGCAAGGGCGGTAACGGCTTTCACACTTGTGATTAAACCAAACAAGCAAGTTTAAAGCCAGTTCGAAATTTGGACAAAAAGGGACAAATCATTGTTCCACAAACAAGCAAAAAAGGGAAAAAATAGACAAGGGTTTAACAATTTGTCGATTTACCAAAAACAAATGTGAAAAACGTTCACATTTTATTCAAAATCACCTCAAAAATGAATTAAAGTATAGTCACAGGGAAGTCCCACAGGGGACCCCGTATCTGATTCTCCTACAGAGAATCCACAGAACAGAGGTTAGCCCAATGAATCAGAAAGAACAGCCTAACAGCACAGCCTCAAAGACCACTTCCGTTTGGGAAGATCTTTTTCATCTGCTGCTGAAAATTCTGATTATTTTGCTGCTCTTTGTTCTGCTTTTTACGTTCCTTTTTGGCTTTACCCGCTACAACAATTTAGCAATGGACCCCTACGTCAGAGCGGGCGATGCAGTTATCTACTACCGACTGGACAAACGTTATGTAGCCACCGACCTGGTAGCACTGAAGTATCAGGATGAAGTGCATATCCTGCGCGTGGTTGCCGTTGCCGGTGACACGGTAGATATCAAAGAGGACGGCTTGTACATTAATGGGCACCGACAGCAGGAACCGGATCAAACACAGACGACCCTTCCGTATGTGGATCAGGTAGATTTTCCCATTACCCTAAAGCAAGGGGAAATCTTTCTGTTAGGGGATAACCGATCGGCTTCTACCGACTCCCGTGTCATGGGCGCCGTTAAGGCGGAGGACACGCTTGGTAAAGTCATGATGGTTATTCGCCGCAGAAACTTTTAGCGTTTCGGCTTACCCCCAAAATGTACACGGCAAAACCCCTGCACAACCCTATAAAAAATTCCTTAAAGGAGGAACCCCCAAATGAAGAAGACCCTATTAAGAAGACTTACCTCTGTTACCCTGGCAACAGCCTTGATTGGCACCATGGGTGTGGCTGCTTTTGCTGAAGGAAAAGCAGACGTAGCTGCCAACAGTTACTTGATTAAGTATCTGGAAGTTGGCGAAGGTATTACCGTTCCAAACGAAACCTTTACCTTTACATTTACACAGACCCAATACAATGGCGCAGCTGTAACGGACACTTACAAGGCAGACATTGCTGCTGTTACTATGACAACCAACAGTGGCACATGGGACAAAACCAATGATGCTGATGATGAAGCCTCTATTTATCAGAAGAAGTCCATGGCAGATATTCTTGCTAATACAACTTTCCCGGCAGCCGGTGTTTATACCTACACCGTAGCAGAAACTGCGGGAAACACAGCTGGCTTTACTTATGACGGGCAGACCTACGTTCTGAATGTTTACGTTAAGAATGATGGAACCAAGACCATTGAAGTAAAGAAAGAAGGAACCGGAGCTACCGACGGCGAAAAGGTAGACGTAACCAAGACGGATCCGACCAAGGACGCCGAAGAAACTACTGGTGACAAGAGCGTAACCGTACAAGGTTTCACCTTTGATAACAAGTATGCCAAGACCAACACAAAGACCGATGACAACACTGAAGGTTTCCTGAATATTTCCAAGACGGTTGAGGGCAAGTATGGTGACAAGACCTATGGCTTTGAATTTGCAATTACTTTGACTGCTCCAAGACTTGCTGCAGCAAACGCAGTAGCTAAGTACAGCATTTATAATGCAGATGGAACCAAAGCTGTAGACGGAGCTACCATGGAATATGGCAAAGCAGTTGACTTTAACCTGGCTAACGGTCAGACTCTTCGCTTCTATGAAATTGAAGCAGGTACCAAGTACAGTGTAACTGAAAAGCTTAGCACTTCTGGCGTTACTAAGGCAGACCAGTATACTGCTTCTGCAACTGCTAAGGTTGGCGGTGTAGACCAAACTGTTGCCGCTGTTGACAAGCACACCGACCTTACCGTTGAAACTTATGTAATTGACGACAACCTGGCCACTGCTGATGACGTTGCTTATACCAATACCTTTGATGATGATTCCGTATCTCCAACCGGTATCCTCATCAACAACGCGCCGTACATCATTCTTGCTCTGGTTGCTGCCGGCGGTATGACATTCTACGTTGTTAAGAAGAGAAAGGAAAACTAAACACGCAATAAGCGGAACTAAGTTTTAACCTTGTGTAGACTTGGGGGCTGGGCCCGAAGGAGGGACCGGCCCCTTGGGTATACAGCTGAATCGCAGAAAAGGAAGGGAGAACGGCATGAAGGAGATTTCTTCTGTTTCCAAAGCGGAACTGCGCGGAAAGAAAGCCGTTCGTTTTCTGGATAAGCTGACAGACGCCATTGTACTTGTCATTTTGGTACTGCTGATTATTGTGGCTGGGTACGCCTGGTATGACTCTAACAGCGTGCATGAAAGTGCGGATAAGAGCCAGTTTCAGATGTACAAGCCGACGGAAGAGGATACCGAATCCTATGACGAACTGGTGGCCATTAACCCCGACGTTATGGGGTGGCTGACCCTGTACGGCACGGAGATTGATTACCCTCTGGTGCAGTCCAAGACGGGCAATGACGAATATCTTTCTTTAAATGCAAAAAAAGAAGTAACAGCTTCCGGATCCTTGTTCCTGGATTACCGGAACGCTGCTGATTTTACGGATTTTAACACGCTGATTTACGGGCATCACATGGCCGGTGAGGTTATGTTTGGCGGGATAGATAACTTCCTGGAAGAGGAGTATTTTGACTCGCACGAATATGGCAATCTTTTCTATGGTGGGAAAGACCACGGACTGCAGATTGTGGCGGTGCTGGAAGTGGATGCATATGACAATACCATCTATAGCCCGGCACTTTCCTCGGAAAGCAGTAAGCAGAGTTACCTTTCCTACATTATGGAAAAGGTCACGTATTCCAGGGATGTGGACCTCGGCACGTCAGACCACATTGTGGTCATGAGCACGTGCTCCACGGATATGACCAATGGCCGGTCTCTCCTGGTCGGGAAGATTCTGGACGACCCTGTTTCAGACCCGTTCCCGGAAGAGGAGAAGAACACCGGCACCGGCATAGACGTATACCACTTTACCCAGTGGCTGGAAAAGCTCCCGAAATGGGCATGGATTTTAATCCTACTGATTTTTATTTTACTGATATATCTTTTTTCACGCCTACTTGACAACCGCAGGAGCAAAAAGTGCAAGGGCGCGTTGTCAGAGGAGGAGATAGAACATGAAAAACAGATTTAAACTACGGGCCAAGGTATTGGCTGAGGTACTGGCTGTTTGGACAGCGGTCCTTCTGCTTGCAGGCACGCTGGCAGTCAGCGTAAGCGCGGCTTACGTGGAGGCCACCAAGTGTTTGGTAATTGTGTCCCAGCATGTTACGGGCGAGGTAGCTACTGACACCTATCAGTACCTCCTTGTTCCTGATGATACAGATGTACCCATGCCGGACGGCGCCGGTACAGATGGATATGTCTTTTCCCTGAAAGGGAATGACAAGGTATCTATCTCTATTACCTATGCCAAGCCCGGCGTATACGATTACAAACTGTATCAGCTGAAAGCGGATGGCCAGCCAAACCCAGAGGCCGAAGTTTATGACTTTGGCATGATTGTAAAAAACGGAACCGGGGATACCCTGGACTTAACCCCTTATACCTGTGAGAATGACAACCTCATCCTCCACGAAAACGGCGTAGAATGCAACTACACCATCCAGGGGACCGTTACTCCGGAAACCACTACACAAAAACAGACATCCGTAACGCAGACGCGTACGAATGTCAACACCAATGATGATTCCAACATCGGCCTCTGGCTTAGCCTGCTGGCCGTCGGCTTCATTGGTTTCTTTGCAGTCCTTTTCGTACTGTTAGGGCGGAAAAAACAAACAGGAGGGCGCAACGAATGAAACGTTCTTTTTCTACCATAAATAAGAATAAGCGGGACAAGTCTGCCCGCTCTTCGCAGAGCCACGAAGCGCTGAAGCGTGTCCTGGCTTTCTGCCTTTGTGCCCTCTTTGTTCTTTCCGCCGTCCCTGTCGGCCTCCACTTCGCGTCGGCCGACGACAATCTTACCGATGCTAGCACTACCCTGAACGCGGTAGACCCCGAAACCACCACTGCAGCATCCGACGACACTACGGCCGTAGATGAAGACACCACAGAACCCACGTCTGTTGATGAATCTGCCATGGAGCCAGCAACCCAGGATGCTGATGTAGAGGACGGTTCTACGGAGGGTACGACTGCTGCTGATTCTAATGGCGCGTTGAAAGCACCGGCGCAGGCTCCGGCAGCGAAGATAGACCTTGTTGAAAACAGCTCGGCACTGAGCAATGCAGATGTTTATGTACGCATTAACGGTACGGATCAGGCTGATTCCTTTAGCTTAAACCCCGGTCTGATTTCTTCTGCTGTAGCTGCTCAAGATTCTGCCATTAAGGCGCAGTATGGAATGACCAATGCCTCTACCGGATTTCGGAAAGCACTTTTAGTATCCGGTAGTGTAGAAACAGAAATTTCCCGTGTTGGCACTTACAATGGCGTAACGTATTATTCTCTTCATGACTACGATGACACCGGCGTTGCTTTGAAGGACGGAGAAAAAATAGTCCTTGTTTATGAAACTATTTACAATGTAACAACCCATATTATCGGATTGGATGGAACTGGCACACAGACCACCAATCCGGGCGGTTCTGTTACGGTAGAAAGCTCCGTATACAAGGATGACGATCTGCTGATCCAGACTGTGCCGGATTCTGATAATCTGTATCGTTTGGAAAGCATTACCTACACCAGCGGTTCCAAGTCCGGAACGTTAACTGCCAGCAACAACTCTGCTACCTTAACACATGACAACTATGATGGCGACATTATATTGACGGTTACGTTCAAGATTCCGGAAACTTTTAAGATTAATAACGTAACTCCGGAACGGACGGATGAATACAATTCCGGTAATGCAAAAACGAAAGGTCATGGTGACCTGATTGCCAACCGTTTTGGCCCAATGACAGTTCCTGAAGCGAAGGCTGTTATGAACGATGCAGCAACAAAGGATTTGTCAACGTCTGATGCACAGAGCAATGTATACGATTATGCGGCATTGGATCATACAGATGATAATCCAAAAAGTGGAACATATTATTACTATAAGGAGCACGATGGGGTCACAGTTACTGAGCCACTCTATTGGCTGATCAATTATTATGATGACAATAAAACTTATTATGATGCGTCACAGGTTTTGCCGGAAGGAGTTTCTCCGCACGGGACCACCACGTTTTGGCTTCAATCAGAAAAAGATACGGCTTTTGAATTGAACAAATTGGAAGTAAACGGAACGCTTTTAAATATTCCGTCAGGTGTTGGGCAAACTGCCACTACGACAGTTGATGGCATGACCTTCTACGTATATTTTGAATCTACAGGAACATATGGTAGCTATTGGCTGAAAGGAGACGCCGACTTTGGCAGTGGACAAAGTGACTGGTCTTGGACGCATTTTACAACCTTTTGGAACAGCGTATCGTGGAGCCATACCAGAACCTATTATCGGATTACGGTTGAAAATGTGACCGAAGACATTAATGTCAATTACAGTTTCAAACGTACAGAGGAAAGAGAACTTACCATTCTTGGCTTAAACGGTATTGACAGAACCGGTATGTCTACAGAAGACAGATCTTTAACAGGATATTTCTATTACTATGCAACTACCAATGATTACCATAAGTACAATGCTTATTATAGAGATAGCACTACCACTTCTAACAACTTGGTTCTTTATTCTGTAAAGCCTGGGTATAATCCGTATACCGTAACTACGGAAATGTCTTATGACGGAGGCGCTAAGAGTAGTGATGGAATTCGTGTTGCCGGTTCAGAAGCAAGTACTCCAGAAAATGCCATTTATTCTGCAGGTGGCCGTTACAACACCGGCCATAGGTCTTGGGGTAGAAGTACAATCTTGAAAAATAAAGAAGCACAAAAGGACAAAAAGAATCTTTTGTTGACCTCTTTACAGGATGACGAAACCTACAACACTACTACTTGGTATGCAATTGCTCTGGAACAAAATAAGGCAAACAACTGGATGCTTTATTTGAATGCCAGCCTTTATGAATATCACGTTGAGTATGACTTGGATGGAGGAAAAATCACCAGCAAGGATAAGTTGACAGACAACTTTGTCTTGAGTGATGACGGCACGCAATTAGAGGATAAGACCATTAAAACAGTAGAAAGCCAATATGCATACTTCAATATGCCTCTTGCCACCCCGGAAAAGCAAAACTATATTTTTGAAGGTTGGGTATTGGAACGCCGTACAACTGCTTCCACAACCGTTTATCAGGAATATCCGAACGGAAAGTACTATACTTTGAATTCTTCCGGTGACGGACATGATCAGGAGTTTGATACGGAAGAAGAGGCCAAAGCATATGTAGAAGCTGCTCTGAAGAATACGTATACAGCGCAAAGTTGGAAATACGTAGGAACCAGCAGAGAATATTATGAAGGTAGTCAAACAACGGAGAAAGAAGAGGATGGAAACGACAAAACCGTTACAGTAGATCACTCCATTGTCTACACCCTGACGTTTGCACAAGAGGTTACGGAGAAAACGTATTCGCCTAACGAAGTGTTCTCTATAACGGATAACAATTATGCCAATTTGGCTTATGTTTCCGGAGATCCGAAAACCAATGAAGACATGTACTTTACCTTTGTTGCAAAGTACCTTTCCGTTGATGCTTCCCAAAATACAGAAGTAGACTACAAGGTTTATGTTCAGGTTCCAAAAGGAACCGAAAGTACCGATGCAAACCCGGTAATTCAGAAGGAAAACGGGAACTACTATCAGCTGGATTATCATACGGTAGAGCGGCAACTGATTGGTGATACCGTAGTACTGAACCAGTATGCTCCAAAGAATCCGGAATACTATTCATATAACGAAACTTATTCCAGAGTGCAGACAACTACTACAAAGTTGGACGCAGACGGAAACATTCCGGAAAACAACGAGCTGTACTTGTACTATGACTACCAATATCAAATTCTGACTTTGGATGAAGATACCAGAGGGGATTATGCTAATTACCTGAAGGACTTTGACATCACCATTACTTTGAGTAAGGATGATCTGAGCCCGATTGACGTTCCGGCAGCGGGAACGAAAGTCTCCTACGGAGACATTGAGTTCACCAGTGACGGAACGAAGTTGACGGCTACGGTGAAGATGTCTAAGGCTACATCGCAGAAGAAAATGGTAATTCCATATGGTTGGAACTATACGGTGGAAGGTGCCGATGAGGACGGTTATACATTGACCTACGAAAACGGCGCTGGAGACACCGGCGAAAATATCGGCTCTTTGAAGAGCGACCGCACGGTGCTGGTTGTTTACACGAAGACGGATATTACTCCGACTGGCGTGCTGGAAAGCACGGTGTTCCAAGCCTCCGTTCTGGGCGCGGTAATTCTGATTGGCGGAACCCTTGTTGGAATTAAAGTGTTTAGACGGAAGAGGAACGGCGTTTAAGAGTAAGCAAATAGGATAGAGCAAAGGGCTGTCGGAAGATGGCCCTTTGTTTGTAAATGAGGAGAAAAGTATGCTAGATGATGATATTGCAAATTTTATTTTTTTGATATCTATGTATGCCGCTGTACTTATAATATCAATGACCTTGGCTGTAATTTATGAACGAAGAAAAAAGCAAAAAGTTCAAAAAGCAATTCGGGAATGGGCAACAGGAAAAAGCACAATTACACCAAAAGAATTTTTCAAAATCAGGAATGCGAAGATAAGAAGATCTTTTATTTCTTCCGAGGAAGAATTTATGGGTGTATATGTTGCGGCTAATGAAGATAAAGGCTTTTGCTATGTGGGGCAAAGTCAAAGAGTCCTGCAAGCGGTAAATAGTTTGTTTACCGGGCATGGGAATATGCAGGTTTTTACAGATTATAAAAAGGGAGACCAATTTACTATTAGAACCTTTGCAATAGAAAACACGCGATATGATTCCTTGTCTCAGTTGAAACGTGCAGTCATGGAACGAAGTGCGAAGGTGTATAGATTGTACAATGTTGGCATTCCAAAAAGCAGCGGTGCGGCGACTCGCAAAGAAGGCTTGGGAATGTCTGTTACCGGACGTGTTAATTCTCTTAAGCAACCATATGGTGGCTACCTTGGCCCCAAAACATTTGACGTAACTTATCTTGAAGGAGGAGGAATATCCGAATTAAACCCAGAGGAGAATGTTCATCCTATACTGATGGGCTTGGCGGTAGATTACCTAACAAGATTCATGACAGGATGTCCTGCTGAAGAAGCTTTTGAAATTTCTTTTCGTGGAGCCTGCATATTAAAGAAAAAGGAACTGTATTACGCGCTTTTACAAAAAGTTATCGGTTTGGATGATCAATCCATTGTTTCTGCGATTCGGCTTTCTGGTTTTGATGTAGCCTTTCGTGCGGGGAAGCAGGGATATCGGCCGGTTGAGGATATTTATCCGGATGATGCAACGACTGCAAATGTGCGCACTATGGTAGAACGATCCCTTCGGTTCTTTGAAATATATGGGCCTAAAGTAGTGGACGGCTTGACCTTTGAAGGCGGGTATACAAAAGATATTGCTGTTGGTGATGGGGACTTTCTTACAACGGATACACTTTGGGATTTTAAAGTGTCTAAAAATAAGCCAACGACAAAGAACACTTTGCAAATTTTAGTTTATTGGAGAATGGGACTGCATTCTGTGCATCCAGAATACAAGAAAGTGAAATATCTTGGAATTTATAATCCTCGCATGAATGTGGTATACCGGCATCCGGTAGGAACCATTCCAAAAGCGACAATAAAGGAAGTAGACCGTGAGGTAATTGGATATTAATTCCCAGAAAGATGAAAGGACCCACTCTGCCAGGTGGCAGAGTGGGTCAAAAAACTTTTAAATGAAAATTTGAAGACGTAAGTTAAGTGTGGCATGGGAAAGATGATACGAAAGTTGGTTCGAATAGTTGCCTTTGGAGGCGTGATTTCTGCTATTCGTGCCAATTTGTTGAACCATGTTTTGATGATGTGATATAACCAGGATGTTAGCTGGATAGAGCGGGTTCCCTCCTGAGCCTTTTGCAAAGGAGGTGATACTATGAATCAAAGAGTTTTTATGCTGATCATCATAATGTCTTTATTTATAGCAATCCTTGCACTTGTAGTGGCGTTGGCTACGTTGCTATGAGTGCTTTAAAAAGGAAGAAGCTACTCTAACTGGTGCATTAGAGTAGCTTTCTAAAAATCTGCCGCCAGGAGGGGGACGCCCCTTCCAGCTAACATCATTGTAAAACGTAAGGAAAAAGAAGTCAACAGCCAGCGGAGCTTGAACAATTGTGCACCTTATCGGGTATATATTTTATTTAGTATCTTGTAATGGGGTGTTAAAAATGAGCACCATTGGTGATTTTGTAAAGCAAAATAGACGAGCTTCCGGTTTGACACAGGAAGAGTTCGCCATCCGGTCCGGACTGGGTCTTCGCTTTGTCCGTGAATTGGAGCAAGGAAAAGAAACTGTTCGCTTAGACAAAGTTAATGTGGCACTTTCTATGTTTGGCATGGAGGCTGTGCCTGGCAGGAAGGATAAATAAAATAAGAACAAGAAAGCAGCGTTGCCACATGGCAACGCTGCTCCCTTTTTGGTAATATGCACTCTATATGTACGGGTATCCAGGGGTTATTCAAAGTTTTTGAATACACGTTCATAACAACCCAAAGCATCATCAACAATGTCAATTGCATCATACGGGAAGTAGGTTTTCCCGCCGTTGGCAATAATTAAGCCTTCTGCTGCAAGAGCCATGGAGAATTCAATGTAGTTCTGGTAAGCGCTCTTTACCTGATCGTTATATTCCGGATCTTCCGGTTTAAAGAAATAGGGGATGTGTTGAATGCCGTGTACGTCAATGTGCAGGATGGATCTGTGGTTGAAGATGATGGCGGGGACATCATACTGTTCAGAGATGTCAGCAATGCCCTGCATGAAGTAGTTTACAGCCTTATCCAACTCTTCATGCACATTCTTCTTGTCCAGTTCCTTAATGACGGTAATACCGGCAAGGGTGGTAAGGGGGTTGGCGGATAGGGTGCCGCCGACCTTAACTTTGGTATTGGTGGTCCACTGAACACCGGCGCTCAGCATTTCCATAATGTCTCTTCTGCCGCCGATGCCACCGCTGCAGCCGAAGCCGCCACCGATGATTTTGCCAAAGATGGTAATGTCAGGATATACATTGAAGAAGCCCTGCGCGCCGCCCATGCCCATGCGGAAACCGGTTACTACTTCATCAAAAACAAGTAGAATACCGTATTTATTGCAGAGCTCTCGGGCGCCGGCTACGTATTCTTTGGTGGTTGGAACAGCGCCGCTGTCCTGGCCTAACGGCTCCATGAAGAAGGCGGCAACGCCTCCGTCATCCTGATACTGCTGCATGGCTTCTTCCAGCGCAGCAAGGTCATTAACCGGAACCTGATGGGTGTACTGGAAACAGTCGGAGGGGATGCCGTTCAGCATGCCGGCAGTGGCGTTGTCTGCATTGTAGACAATCTGGTCCGACCATCCGTGGTAACCGCCTACCAGGCGTAAAATGTGTTTCTTATTGGTATAAGCTCTGGCCAAACGGAGCGCAATAATATTGGACTCTGTTCCGGACCCCAGTGCGCGATACATTTCCACATGCGGCATATAGTGGTGAATTAATTCTGCCAGTTCCCGTTCATACGGGCTGTACAGGCCGGTAATCATATTATTTTCGGCAATTTCCTTGCAAGTGGCTTCCACAACAGCCGGGTAGGTGTTACCCAGGATGGTTGGACCACCGGCGCACAGGAAATCAATATATCGGTTTCCGTCAATATCATAAAGATATGGGCCGGCGGCGCGATTCACGCTCAGCGCAAACGGATGGTTGTTAGCCAAGTTGTGCTGAATGCCACCCGGAATGCTCTGCTGTGCAAGTTTTGCTTCCTTTTTGGAACCGGCACAGTGTTCATCAAACCACTTTAAATACTGATCCACTGCGCTCCGCTTTAAGTGCTTCCGGTGTTGCATGAGCTCTCCGGCCTGCGCATGAATGGCTGCATAATCATATGCATCAATATACTTGGACATGAAAATCTCCTTCTTTCCGTTCTGCATCTTTTGCGATTTAACTTTGTAAATTACTGATTAATTTTTATATTGTAAGTATAAATTGCTTTTTCCTGATTTGCAATGCTTATCTTTCAAAAATGTGAAAATTTTGGCTTAACTGCGTGAGTTTTGACTCACATGAAAAATAGCAAATTGCCTAATTGACATCCTGAAAATCTGTTTTTATACTGGAGATGCAATATTGCTGTGCCTATTAAATTACCTAATCAAAATCAAACGATTTGGAGGAACCAGTATGAAAGAAAAGTCATCCAAAACCGGCAAGCTGCCGTTCAGAGACAAATTTATCTGGTGTGCCCAAGGCTTCGTTGCAAGTCTTCCTTGGGTTATCGTTGGTTATTATCTGTTGTATTTCTATACAGATTACATGAAAATCAGCGCAGCACTGGCAGGTACCATCATGGCCGGCGCCAAAATTTTTGACGCCTTTACTGATATGTTAATTGGTGGCCTGGTAGATAACTGCCACTTTAAATGGGGCAAATTCCGTACTTGGATTCGCTTTGCTATCCCTGCCAATATCATTTTATGGCCGTTAATGTGGGTTGCAGTGGAAGGACATATGACCCTGAACATTGTCCTTGCTGTTATTGCTTATGGTTGCATGGGTGCTATTGGCTGTACGTTATATTACATTCCTACTAACTGCCAGCTGCAGGTTCTGACCGATGATGAAGGCGAACGTGCTTCCCTGGTTGCCTGGAAGGGCGTTGCCGGATCCATTGCTTCCGTTGTAGCCGTTGCCGTCTTCATGCCGATGGTTAACTGGTTTGGCGGAAATAGCAGCAGTTTCCTGCTTTCCGCAATTGTTCTTGGTATTCCGTATGTTGGCCTTCTGATTGCAGACTACGTTATGTCCAAGAAATATGAGCTGAATCCGGACGGCACCTGGAAGGAAGAATTGGAACTGAAAGACAGCAGCGGTGAAAAGCCGAAAATCAGTCAGCAGTTCAAAACCTTGTTCTCTAACAGACCTGCGGTTATTGCCGTTATCGGTATTTTCCTGATGTACGTTATTCAGGCATTCCGTTCTTCTGCCGCAGTTTATGTCTTTAACTATTACTTTGAAATGCCGGATATGGGCACCATTGCCCTAACAGCCATGACCATTGCCGCCGTTGTAGGTGCACTGGTTATGAATCCGGTTATCAAATTGCTGAAAGACACCAACAGAGCCTATATCCTATGGACTATTCTTTTGGTTGTTGACAGTGTTATCTTCTACATCCTTGCAAAGACCATGAGCTTTGATGCGGCACAGAAATCTCTGTCCTGGGGCCTTCTGTTCTGGCTGTTTATCCTGGGTGGTTTTATCCAGGGCGCTTACTACAATTTCTGCTACCTGGAACTGCCAATGGCAGTAGAATATGGCACCTGGAAGAACGGGTACAACCAGTCCGGTTTCATTTATTCCCTGAATGGCTTTACCCTGACTGCCGGTGGTGCAATTGGTACTGCATTGGTTGGTTTTGCCCTGAGTGCTATCGGTTATGAAGAAGGTGTAGAACTGACTGCTTCCATTAAAGAGGGTCTCTTGTTTATCGGCATGATGGCGCCGGCCCTGCTTGGCGTTGCGCATGCTATTGTACAGCTGTTCTTCGGTATCAATGAAAAACAGTATGCACAGATTAAAGCAGATTTGGCCGAACGGGAAGCCGCAGCAGAAAGTCAGCACGAAGTAACAGAAGATGTTGCTGCAGAGGAAGAAACGCCAGAAGTAGTGGAAGAAACCGTATCGCAGTAAACGTACGAATGCCAGAGGAATTGAATCATGAAGAAATATATTCTTGCTTATGATTTCGGCACAAGCGGAGTAAAAGCTGCGTTAGTTGGTTTTGACGGAACTCTGTATGGATATGAAACGGGAGCGTACCCGCTGATTTCTGCACAGCAGGGTTACGCTGAACAAAATCCATCGGATTACTGGGATGCTATTTGCAGCTCCACCAATGCCGTTATTCAAAAATTAAATGTGCCGAAGAACAGCATTTTGGGTATGTCCTTCGGTACCCAGGGAATGGGTATTATTCCGGTAGATGAAACCGGTGAAGTACTGCACAATAACATTACCTGGATTGACAGTCGTGCCAGAAAACAGGCCGACGAAATTAATGAAAAACTGGGTGACCACGTTGTGGACGCCAGTGACACCCTTTCTAAACTTCTGTGGTACAAGCAGAAGGAACCGGAGCTTTATGAAAAAACCAAATATATTTTGGATTGCACCGGCTTTTTGGTCATGAAAGCAACCGGAAAGTGCGTGGCAGATTATACCGGATCCGCACCGTATTCCCCTATCCCTGCAATAGATGATTACCTAAAGAATCTGTATGTAACTGCGGGTCTGGATCTGGAAAAGTTTCCGCCACTGATTCCGTGTTCCGGCTATGTTGGAGCCCTGACCCCGAAAGCAGCGGAAGAACTGGGAATAACAGATGACGTGCAGGTTTATATGGGCGTGGTTGATGTTACAGTTGCCGCAATTGGTGCAGCGTGCTGTAAAAAAGGAGATGTCCATATTTATCTTGGCACCTCCGGCTGGATTTCCGCCATTACCGGTTCCGAATATCTGATGGATGTCAGTACCGGTATTTATCAGCTCCCAAGTCTGGATGTAGATGCTTTAATTTACGGGGGCTGTGTCCAGTCCGCGTGCCTGGCCCTGGATTGGACCATTGACCGTCTTTACCACAAGGAAAAGGAAGACCTTGGAGAGGGCGTGTATCCTCTAATTGAAGAGGAGACCTGTCAGGTACCACCGGGATCCAACGGGGTTTTTGCATCGCCTTGGTTAATGGGCGAACGTTGCCCTATTATGGACGAAAAAGCCCGTGGTGTGTTTATCGGCCTGTCCAATCTGACCAGTCGTGGAGATATGGTAAATGCCATGATGGAGTCCATTGCGTTCAGTTTACGCATGCAGATGGATTATTATCAGCATGACACCGGCATGTGGCCGGAGAAGATTGGCGCCATTGGTGGCGGCGCACTTCGGGACCACTGGATGCAGATGATGGCTGACATTATGAATACTCCAATTTACCGTCCGAAGAATTGCCGTCATGCCGGTGCTCTTGGTGCGGCCGCTATAGTAGCTGTTGGCTCCGGAATGTATAAGAAAGACGAAGTAGATCAGTTCATTCAGCAGGAGCGGACCTTTGAGCCGATTCCGGAAAATTCGGAACGGTACAGCAAGCTGTACGAACAGTGGAAGGAAATTTATCCGTCCCTGAAAGAACTGTTTGCCAAGATGAACTAAAGTGGAGAGGAAGCAAACCATGACATTGCAGGAAGCCAAAGAACAAGTTGTTTACTATATGCGGGAAATGTATCATCAGGATATGGTTAATCTGTTTGAAGGCAACGTTTCCATGCGCTGGGAAGACCGTTTTTTGATTACTCCGTCTCAGACAGACAAAGAAACCATGACAGCGGACATGATTTTGGAGGTGGATGAGAACGGTACCGTTCTGAATCCGGAATGCGGCAAGCGGCCGTCCTCAGAATTTAAAATGCACTTGCAGGCGTACAAGGTTTGCCCGCAGGTAAATGCAGTGGTGCACAACCACAGCGCGTATGCCTCTGCTTTTGCTGCGGCCGGACTTCCCATTCAAAGCAAGGGCCTTGCCGAAGTACTGGAAATTTTTGAGGAAATTCCACTGGTTCCGTACGGTCGCCCCGGTACGCCGGAAATTGCTGCCGGATTTGAAGAATACCTTCCAAGGTACAGCGCCGTTTTACTGGAAAACCACGGAATGGTGGCCGTTGGCCCGAATTTGCTGGTAGCCTATTCTCAGGCTCGTGCCGTGGAAAAGATTGCTAAAATCATGATCTGCGCGCGCATCCTTGGCGGAGAAAAACCACTGCCGGAAGAAGAAGTGGCTGCCTTGCAAGGGCTGGCACAGATGTATAAAAAAGCTGCGGCAGGAAAATAAATCCTACCGCAGCCCCAATAAATGCTTTTTGATCATCTTCATGGGAGAAGGCCGGGACAGTTGCCCCGGCCTTCTTCTTTTTTACTTTACCGCATAATGCTGTCTAAAATTAAGTTCATGCCCGGTTCAAACCGGTCATAGTGCTTGGTAATAACCAGGTCGTGGATAAAGCCGTCCATCAGCATGACAATGGTGGCCGGATCCACGTCCTTGCGGAATTCGTGGCGGTCAATACCTTCTTCAATTAAGTGGTAGAGGATCATGCCGGGCTTGCTGATGTAGGGGTCGTCATGTGCGCGAGCCAGTACTTCTCCCATGCGAAGGAACACCTTGGAATATTTAACGTCGTCTGAAAACCATTCCTGATAAATGTCTTCCAGTACCGGACGGATTTTAATGGCGTCGGCATGGCGGATTTGTACAATTTCATAAAGGTCTTCATATTCTACTTGCTCTATGGCCAGGAGCATGTCATCCTTGGTGGCAAAGTAGTTGAAAAAGGTGCCATAAGAAATGTCTGCAGCTTCGGCAATTTCACTGATAGAAGTTTGGTCATATCCTTTTTTCTGAATCAGAATTTGAGCGGCACTGATGATAGTGTATTTTTGGTTTAGCTTTTTCCGTTCCCGTCTTGACAGTACAGAGGGGTCGTCAATGGGATTGGCTTCTAATATTTTGTTAATCATTTTTAGACCTCATATACATATTTATATGTCTCTTGTAACAATTCTAGCGTATTGCTTTGTTTTTGACAAGAAAAGTTGAATGAAAAGATAGGACTACATCGCCTGGAAAAAGGAAAATGCGGCAAAAAAGGCAGGGAGCGGGAAGCCCTCTGCTTTTTTGTATGTTGGTGGCGCACTTGCAGGTGCGCTGGTGGCTGATTAGGAATTCAGGACGTTATTGATCAGCATCTTGGCCTGGTCTACCGTGGTCTGGTCAGGAACCATGACGTAGAGGTTCCGGCCGGGCATGGAGTAGGTTTCTGTGGACATGGAGCCGGTTCCGGTTACGGTGTAGCTTTCTACGTCCCAGCTGGTGCCGGAGGACAATTGCTTGGAAACCAGAGAGTACATGGTTTCGGTTGGCATGTTGGTTTGGAAGGTGCCGGACAGCTGATTCATGATGCTGCTGAAGTTCTTCAGGGTATCCGCAGAGGCAGCCTTCTTGATAACGGCAGTAATAACAGCCATCTGGTTTTTACCGCGCTGTACGTCCCCTTCGGAGAAGGAGTGACGCTCTCTGGCAAACCGGAGGGCCTGGGCGCCGTTCAGATGGTTGGTGCCCTTGACGTAGGAGTAACCGTCTGCGCTGAAGGCATAGTCAGAGTCAACGTCAATGCCGCCCATGGCGTCAATGATGCCTTCAAAGCCGCTGAAATTCATGCGGACATAGTAATCAATTTTTTGACCGTAAAGCTGCTCCAGCGTGCTGATGGAACAGTCAATGCCATAAATGCCGGCATGGGTCAGCTTGTCCTTGGCATTGTTCTTTTCCGGGAATGCTACATAGTAGTCTCTTGGGGTGTTAATCAGCTGAACCTTGCCGGTCTTGGTGTTGACTGCGGCAAGAATATTGACGTCACTGCGGCTCTTGACGTTGACGCTGCCGTAGGTGTCTATTCCGCTGACATAAACAAGGAAGGTGCCGTCTTTGGTACTGTCGGTTGAACTGGTGTCATCTTTAATTGGGATTTTGACTTCCAGTGTATACAGGGCACGGACTTTGTCGGCAAAGCCTTCGTAGCCTTCCATTTCGTCCAAGACATCAACGTACGCCTGATTCATGATGATGGCGCGGGCAGACTGGTTCAGCAAGGCATCTGCCAAAGATGCCTGATCCATGTAATCCGTATACGTAACAGCAGTGGAAACTGCTTCATTAATCTTGGCCTGGACGTCTGACACGCCGTCATCATCCTTCAGGCTGCCGACCGTGGTGCCGGCCAGGTCTGACAGGCTCTGTGCCGTGTCGTCTTTCAGTACCAAAACCGAAACCTGAATGGTTTCATATTTTTCTCCGGAACTGATGTCAGTTAAGGTAGAGTCCAATTTGTGTACCACTATGTAACCGGCCAGCATGGCAACGGTCAGCAGTACGGAAATAACGCTGGTAACAATGGTGGTGACCTTGTTTCTGGCAACCAAAACCAAAATCAGGTCAATAACGGCAACAACCGCGGCGCCCAGAGCCAGATACGTGCCCGGCACCACCTGAATGTCGCCTACTTTTACAAACAGCATTACCGCAACGGCAACCTGCATTGCAACAAAGATAAGGGTAATGCCCCGATACTTTCTTGTTCCTGTAGCTGTCATAGGAAGCTCTCCTTTGAGGATATAAGATAGAAATGTGATTTTTGCACGTATACTTTACCCTCTTTGCGGTAACGCTGTAAAGCTCTTTGACCAAATTGTTACATTTAAAAACGAGGGAAAAACCGGCAAAAAGCCCCGAGAGGAACCTCTCGGGGCTTTAGTGACAAATACACTTATCTTACAATAATGTAAGCAACGTAGGCGGCATAGAGGAGGACCATGATGATACCCTCTTTACGGCCGATCTTTTTCTGTGTCCAGGCCATCAGCCAGACAATGGCAGAGAAGACCACAAGGACGGCCATGTCAATGAAGTCTGTGGTGGAAAGGGTGAGCGGGCTGATGGCTGAGGACAGGCCAAGAACCATCAGGATGTTGAAGATGTTAGAGCCGACGGCGTTGCCAAGGGCAAGGTCCATTTCCTTCTTGCGGGCGGCTACAATGGAAGTAACCAATTCCGGAAGGCTGGTGCCGATGGAAACAATGGTCAAGCCAATTAAGGTCTGGGAAATACCCATGGCGGTAGCTAAGGTGGATGCGGCATCTACAGTCCAGTCACCACCGAATGCAATGGCAGCAGCGCCGAGAACAATGTAAATAATACTTTTTGGTACGGAAAGGATTTCCATGTGCTCGGCAGCTTCCAGATTTTCATCTTCAACCGCTTTGCCTTCCGCTGCCGATTTTTTGGCGGACCGGATTAGGAACAAAATGTAGGCAATGAAGAGAAGCAGGAAAATAATGCCGTCTACGCGGCCAAGGATTTTTCCGCCAAGGAAACCAAGTCCGGCCAGCAGAAGGGCGCAAACAATAGAAAACGGAAATTCTTCTTTTAAGCTTTTCTTCTGTACAGGAACGGAAGTAATGATGGCGCAGACACCAATAACCGTCATCATATTAAAGATGTTGGAGCCGACCACATTGGAAATGGACAAAGCATTGTTGTTGGAAATGGAGGCAGATACAGAAACTGCGGTTTCCGGAAGACTGGTCCCCATTGCAACAATGGTCAGACCAATAATCAGGGAAGGAACCTTAAAGCGCTTGGCAACGCTGGAGCTACCTTCTACAAATACGTCAGCACCTTTAATCAGGAGGACAAAGCCGATAATTAATAACAGGATGGCGCCATAAACGGTGCCGAAAAATGCGGTCATAAAGCAACCTCTTTCTATTTTAGACTTACCCTACAAGAATACTCTTAAGAAGCGCCGTAGTAAAGGATTTTCTGCCTGGCGAGTTGGCTTTTGAAATGCTTATCCGAAGAGGTCTTCGCCGGAGCGGTAGCCGATGGCTTCCGCCAGATGGGCGGTATCCAGCTCCGGCGAAGCGGCCAGGTCGGCAATGGTGCGGGCAGTGCGCAGGACTTTGTCACTGCCGCGGGCCGAAAGGCCCAGGCGGTCAAAGGCCTGCTGCAGTAACTGCTCTGCCCGAGCTGTCAGCCGACAGTAATGGCGCACTCTGCTTCCGGGTATACCGGCATTGCAGGCAATGCTGGTACCACGGAAGCGGTCCCGCTGGATGGCCCGGGCGGTTTCCACACGGGTCCGCACCACCGCAGAAGATTCCTCTTCCGCGTCTGTCCTGCCCGGACGAAACTCTTCCCAGGTGACAGGCTGGACGCGAATTTGTAAATCTATCCGGTCCAACAGCGGACCGGACAGACGATTTCGATAGGCTTTTTGCATGTGCTCCGTGCAGGTACAGATGTGGTGCGGGTCCCCAAGGAAACCGCAGGGACACGGATTCATGGCGCAGACCAGCATGAAGGTACATGGATAAGTAGCGGTATAACGCTGCCGGGAGATAGTAACCTGGTGGTCTTCCAGTGGCTGGCGCAGGCACTCTAAAGCGCGGCGGGAAAACAGTGGAAGCTCATCTAAAAAGAGAACTCCATTGTGTGCAAGAGAAACTTCTCCGGGACGGAAGTTATTCCCGCCGCCGGTCAGCGCTGTTTCCGTCACTGTGTGGTGCGGTGACCGGAACGGGCGCACCGTTACCAGGCCTGCGCCGGAGGGGAGCAAACCGGAAATAGAGTAGATTTTAGATGTCTCCAGGGACTCCTGATAAGTCATCCCCGGTAAGATGCTGGGCAGCGCCTTGGCCATCATGCTTTTGCCGGAGCCGGGCGGCCCCACCAGCAGTAAATTGTGGCCGCCTGCGGCAGCAATTTCCATGGCTCGTTTGGCCGCACCCTGCCCCTTAATCTGTGCAAAGTCCACCGCCTCTCCCTGCCCAACAGAAGTCCCCGCTAGAGCAGAGGAGTGAGGTAACTGAGCGATGTCTGCTTTTTCTTGTTGGTGGAATCGGCAGGGGATGGGGGCAAGGGGCGCGGAACCGTCAAAGTGCCGGAGCAGCCCGGCAATGTCCCGGACGGGGTAAACCGTAATGCCGGAAAGGACCGCTGCTTCCGCTGCGTTTGCTGCCGGAATGTAGGCTGTTTTCAGGCCCTTCTCCATGGCAGCAATCAGCATGGGAAGCACCCCGTTAATCCGGCGGGTTTTCCCGTCCAGGGACAGCTCGCCAAGCAGCACGACCTTTGACAGGTCCGCGCTGAGCTGGCCGGATGCCAACAGGATGGCCAGTAGAATCGGCAGATCATAAATGGGGCCTTCCTTGCGGAAATCCGCAGGCGCCAAATTGACCGTGATCCGGCTGACCGGGAAGCCGAGTCCACTATTTTTCAAGGCGGAGCGAACCCGCTCCCGGGATTCAGAAACAGAGCTTCCCGGCAGCCCGACCAGGTCAAAGCGCGGAAGGCCACTGCTGATATCTGCCTCTACTACCACCGGTAAGGCATCCAGCCCCTGCATTCCCATGCTGTTTACTTTTGCATACATAATGAACCTCCGAAAAGGCCAAACACAAATTGCTAAAAACAGTATAAAACAAGGCTTTCCGCTTGTCTCTCGTTTCGTTGACAGCGGGGAAGCAAAGGTATTAGAATGAGAACAGACGGCAGTAATGCCAGAATAAAAGAATAGAAACGGAGGCCCCCAGATGGAAGATTATAAAGCGCTCTATCATCTTTGGATGGAACAGTGCAAAGATCCGGCACTGAAAAAAGAATTGGAAGAAATCCAAAATGACGAAGACGCTATTTTAGACCGATTTTATACCAGCTTACAATTTGGTACCGCCGGTTTGCGTGGCGTGTTAGGCGCCGGCACAAACCGGATGAATATTTACACGGTAAATCAGGCTACCCAAGGCGTGGCGGATTACTTAAATCAAAACTTTACCAATCCCACGGTTGCCATTGCCTATGACTCCCGCATTAATTCGGACGTATTTGCCAAGGAAACAGCTGGCGTCTTTGCTGCCAACGGCATTAAGGCTTACATCTACAAAGAACTGGTACCCACGCCAATGCTGTCCTTTGCTGTTCGGAAACTGGGTTGCGCTTCCGGAGTTATCATTACTGCATCGCACAATCCGGCAAAATACAACGGCTACAAGTGCTATGACGCTGAGGGCTACCAGATGACGGACGAAGCCGCGGACGAAGCATACCGCTGCATTCAGAAGGTAGACCTGTTTATGGGCGTTAAGACCAAAGCCTTTGACGAAGGTCTGCAGGACGGCTCCATTGCCTACGTTCCGGATGAAGTTTACGAAGACTTCTTCCGTCAGGTTCTGAAGAAGAACCTGAACCCGGATGCCTGCGCCAAGGCAAACCTGAAAGTTGTTTACACACCGCTCAACGGAACGGGCAATAAGCCGGTCCGCAGAATCCTGGACAGCATCGGCGTCCGGGACGTTACCGTGGTTCCGGAGCAGGAGCTCCCGGACGGCAACTTCCCGACCTGCCCTTATCCAAACCCGGAAATCCGCCAGGCCTTTGAATGCGCCCTGAAACTGGGCTTCCAGACCGGAGCCGATCTTCTGCTGGCCACGGATCCGGACTGTGACCGTGTCGGCATTGCCGTAAAAGACGGTGACGACTACAAGCTGATGACCGGCAATGAAGTAGGTGCCCTGTTTACGGAATATGTGCTTTCCCAGTATCAGGAAAAGGGCTTGATGCCAGAGAACCCGGTGGTTGTGGAATCCATTGTTACCACCAACCTGGTCAAGGCCATTGCCGCAACTTACGGCGCCACGGTTTACAACACCCTGACCGGATTCAAATATATTGGGGAATACATTACCGGACTGGAAAAAGAAGGCAAGCAGGATAACTTCGTCATCGGAATGGAAGAGTCCTACGGTTATCTTTTCGGAACCCACGCACGAGACAAGGACGCGGTTGTGGCCTCCATGCTGATCTGCGAGATGGCTTCTTACTACAAATTACAGGGCAAATCCCTGATTGAAGTTATGAATGGCCTTTACGAAAAATACGGCATCTACCTGAATAAGGTAGACAGCTTTGAATTTGATGGTGCCTCCGGGATGGAAAAAATGCAGGCCATTATGTCCGGCCTGCGGAAGAATCCGCCAAAGCAGATTGCCGGCAAACCGGTAGAAGCGGTACTGGATTATGAAAATACGGAAGAAACCGGTTTGCCGGCTTCCAACGTGCTGTCCTTCCGCCTGCCGGACGGAGCCCAGATTATTGTCCGTCCCTCCGGCACGGAGCCGAAAATTAAATTCTACATTACCGCAACCGGCAAGACCTTTGCGCAGGCAGATGCCTGTTACGGCTCCGTCCTGGCTGACGCCAAGTCCTGGCTGGAGGCCTGAGCCGCATGAATCAAAAGCTGACCAAAGTCATTGCCCTTATCTTAGCGGCAACCATGTTAATGGGAATTGTAGTGGTTGTTGCGCAGGTGTGGGCCAGTGCATCGCCCGCAGAGGGAAATGTAAATTTTCTGTTCATAGTTAGACATTTTTGTGAAAACGTACAGCTTGTGGCTTGATTTCGCCACTTTTTGGACACTTTGCTAATTTTTCCGCGATTTTTTGGAAAGAACAGGTATTGTCCCATTTTACCGAAACAGGTAAAATGAAGAAGTATATAAAGGGAAGGGCTTCCCGATATATGCATCCTACACTCCAGAAATGGAAAAACAAGCGAGGTAATAGCACTATGTACGAAGACAAAACTCTTGTCTGCAAGGAATGTGGCAAAGAATTCATTTTTACTGCCGGAGAACAGGAATTCTACGCCGAAAAGGGTTTCGAAAATGAACCGCAGCGTTGCAAAGAGTGCCGCGATGCCCGGAAGAACCAGGCAAAGGCAGCTCGCGTAATGTATGATGCAGTGTGCGCTTCCTGTGGAGCAGCCTGCAAGGTTCCGTTTGAACCAAGAAATGATCGTCCGGTTTATTGTAGCGAATGTTTCGCAAAGATAAAGGAAGGTTAACAAGAAATCAGGAACCGCTTCGGCGGTTCCTTTTCTTATATCCATTTTTCCTTCGGTTTCTGTTATAATGAAAATGATCATCAAAACCAGGAGGAACACGCAATGAACACGTTTGCCAAAATCGTGATTGCCGGGGCCGCAACGCTGGCTACCGCAGTCGGAACGGCACGCATTGTATCCAAGGTGGCCAAGGACCAGGACGACGCTTTCTTTACGGAACACGCAGAAAACGGCGTTGGTCTTGGCGGTGGCTTTGACCTTGGATCCATTAACCACTTTAGCAAAGCGCCCACCAATGTTCCGGAAGCGGAACCGGTACAGGATGTGGCCTTTGAAGATGAAAACGGACAGTTTGTTCCGCTTCCGGAAGCGGAGGAACCACCCGCGGAGCCCGTCACGGCCCCGCAGGAAGAAGCAGTACCGGTTATTGCTGCTGTCCCTGCGCTGGAAGCACCGGAAGAGGAACTAACGGTTGAAGAACCAATGCCGGTGACCGAAGAACCTGCACCGGTAGCCGAAGCAGAACCAACGGTTGAAGAGCCCGCACCAGTGGCGGAAGACCATTTTGAAGATATTTATTCTGACAGCGTTAAGGAAGAGGAAGCCACTCAACCGGAAACAGCACCGGCACCGCAAGAACCGGCCCCGGAAGTTGCGCCGGAACCGCAACCAGAGCCTGTTCCGGAAGCTGCACCTGCAAAGGAAACTGCTCCTGCAGCGGAAGAAGCTCCTGTAAGGGAAGAAGCTACCTCGCCAAAGAAAAGGAAAGGTCCCCACACCATTCAGGTAGGAAAGGCCATTGTTTCGGATGACACCTCCAACGGCTTCATTGAGCTGGTGGCCCAGGAATCCGGAAAGGCACCGGAACAACTGGTTGTTTTGGCATCTCCAAAGGCATCGCTGATGGTTTTCTCGTTTGCAGATGCGGAATACCGTACTGAAAACACGTTGGACGCAGTTTATTTTGTCTCTGAAAAGGGCAGGGTAACGGAAGCTTCCACGGAGGAAATGGAAAATGTCATGGCGTTTGCCCGGACCTTTATTTCCTATAATCAGAAGTTCAAAGAGTTTCTGCTCCGGTAACGGAGACACACACCCCACTTTAAAGGAGGAATACCATGTATTTCATTATTGCAGTTGTTATCATTCTTTTAATTATCTTGATCTGCAGCATTCAGATTGTACCGCAGGCCAAAGAATATATTGTAGAACGCTTAGGTTCCTACCGTGCCACCTGGAAAAACGGCATTCACTTCAAAGTGCCCTTCATTGACCGTGTGGCCAACAGAGTCAGCCTGAAGGAACAGGTTGTAGATTTTGATCCTCAGCCGGTTATTACCAAAGATAACGTAACCATGCGGATTGATACCGTTGTTTTCTACCAGATTATGGATACCAAACTGTATACCTACGGCGTAGAAAATCCCATGATTGCCATTGAAAACCTGACCGCTACTACCCTTCGTAATATTATCGGCGATTTGGAACTGGACGAAACCTTAACCTCCCGTGAAACCATCAACACCAAAATGCGCGCAGCTTTGGACCTTGCCACAGATCCCTGGGGCATCAAGATTAACCGTGTAGAGCTGAAAAACATCATGCCACCGGCAGCCATTCAGGACGCCATGGAAAAACAGATGAAAGCAGAGCGGGAACGCCGGGAAGCCATTCTGCGGGCAGAAGGCGAAAAGAAATCTACCGTTCTGGTTGCAGAAGGTAAAAAGGAATCCGCAATTCTGGATGCAGAAGCGGAAAAACAGGCTACCATCCTGCGGGCTGAGGCCATCAAAGAGGCTGCCATTAAGGAAGCCGAAGGTAAGGCCGAAGCCATCCGGCTTATCAATGAGGCCGACCCGTCTCAGGAATACTTGACGCTGAAGAGCCTGGATGCCTTCTCCGCTGCTGCGGATGGCAAGGCAACCAAGATTATTATCCCAAGTGAATTACAAGGCATTGCTGGTCTTGCCACCGGCCTGGTAGAATCCGTAAAGGATCCGAAACCAGCAAAATAAGATAAGAAGAAAAGGAAAAGCCTCTGTGTAGTTTTTACACAGAGGCTTTTTTAGTTTAGTTGATATCATTAATCTAGTCTGCATCGTTGGTTTGAATCACAAGCAGAAGACCGCCAGTGAAGGAAATAGTGGCCTGTTCATACCCGGGTGCTACTTCGTTGGAAACGCCAAGGGAGGTATCACAGGTCAGGGTATGGTTGTGCAACCAGTATTTGGCACCTTCCAAGGTAAGCCCGGTAACGGATCCGCCGTAGGCAATCAGGCTGAAATAATGGAAGCGGCCACGCTCCAGCTGGTATGTGCCGGGCGTAAGGATGAACGCTTTGTTATATCCGTCTTCCAAAGATACATCTACACCGGATGTGGCAGATTTACACAGTAAACCAATGTTGCCCATGGTGTGGTCAAAGCGGCCGCCTAGGCCACCAATAATGGTAACCTGCTTTGCCCCTTCCTTTAAGGCAAGATCCAAAGCGGCCTCCGTATCCGTCATATCTTTTTCCTGCGGGAGGACAATCAGTTCTTCTCCCACCGGCTGGTCCATGGAGTCATAGTCTCCAATCAGAATAGTGGGGGTCAGGTCCAGCCGCTGCGCCCAGCGCAGTCCGCCGTCGGCACAGATGATGGCGTCATAAGACGCCGCATCCAGAACCGCCGGTGTCAGATGCCTGGCGCCATCCAGATAAGAGGTTAAAATCATTGCTTTTTTCATGCGTGTAGCCCCCTGTAACATCCCTAAAATAACATAGAGTTATTATAGCATTTGTGATAAAATAAAGGCTACTAAGGAAGGAGGTTTTTCCTATGAAAAGACTGGTTGCCACTATTCTGGCCATGCTTCTTTGCCTGTCCCTGACCGCTTGCGGAAGAGTACCAAGCAAAGTAAACCTTCCTATTCAGGAAACGCCGTCCAGCCTGGACCCACAAATAGCCGGTACCAATGACGCGCAAAGCATTATTAATAACTGCTTTGAAGGTCTGGTGCGCATGGATGCAGACGGCAATATTCAGCCTGCCGTTGCAACAGACTGGAGCATTTCTTCTGATGGACTAACCTACACCTTTAACTTAAGAAATACGTCCCGTTGGAATTACACTGACGCCATGAAAAAGGTCTTCGGGGATGACTTACAGATTAACACTACCGTAACGGCCAAAGACTTTGTCTTTGCGTTACAGCGTGCCATAGACCCCGCCACCAATTCGCCGTTTGCGTCTTCCCTTTGGAATTTGGAAAATGCGGAAGACATTTACAACGGCAAAAAGGACAAAAGCACCCTTGGCGTCACGGCAACGGATGACTACACCTTAGTCATCCGTCTGACAGAGCCAGACGCCAACCTGCTTGCCACTTTGGCATCCGCCGTCTGCATGCCGTGCAACCAGACCTTCTTTGAGGCCACCGCCGGCAAATACGGTATGGAACCGGGTTACACTCTATGCAACGGGCCCTATTATTACAGCTTATATTCTTCTAACTCAGGGTACATCCAGCTGTCCAAAAATTCAGAATACAAAGGCAGTTATAAAACAAAGGTGGAAACTGTGCGCTTTATTTTAACGGATGATTCCAACCTAAATACGGCGCTTCTGACGGACGAAAGTTTAAACGCAGCGGTGCTGACGGATGTCAGTGCAGTATCGGATAAATATTCCATTGTCAAATATCAAAATACTACCAAGGCTTTTCTGTTTAACCTGAGTAGTAAGCTGGTTAGTATCCAAAACCTTCGTCTGGCCCTGGTATATGCCACAGACAGCTCTCTGCTGACCAACACACCGGCCACCGGAATAATACCGGATGCCGCTTTAATTACGCCGGGGCATTCGTATCGGAAAGCCACCGGCTCGCAGAGCATTCCGGATTTTAACCTGGACACGGCCAAAACCTATTACAACCAGGGCATTTCCGATTTCACCACAACAGACGACACCTACAACATGACCGTCATTTGCCTGAAAACAGATGAAATTCCGGTAAAGCAGGTCATTCAGAATTGGCAGAAGATTTTTGGCGTTCGCCTGAACATTACTGTCACCACATATGACACCACTTATGCGTTGCAGAAGGAAATGGAAAATGGATCGTATGATGTTGCCTATGCGCCGCTTCAGTGTGACACCATTGCAACAAACACCTTGGCTCGTTTTATCAGCGGTAGTCCCAATAATGTTATCAACCTGAAAAATGATACGTATGATAACTATATTAAGGAAGCCATGAATGCTGCCTCTGCAGAAGAAATGGCCCCGTATCTGCAACGGGCCGAAGCAGCCCTGATTCAGACTGGCTGTATTCTTCCCATTACGCAGCAGACCAGCTTTTTAGTCTACCAAAACAAATTAGATGGCCTGACGATGCAACCGTCCGGCACTGTTTATGCGGCGTACACCGTTGGAAAATAGCGGAAAGTAAAGCCCGGCATAAACAACAAACAACAAGCAACAAAAAGCGCTCTTACAAAAGCAAAAATCTGCTTTGTAAGGGCGCTTTTTAGTATGTATTTGAGTTGCTTGCTTTACATTTAAAGCAGTGTCTTCAAGACCTGCAGGACACCATCATCCGCGTATCCGGGAATAACGAAGTCAGCAACTTGCTTGGTCTCCGGACGGGCATTGTCTACGGCGTAGGCGGTACCGACAATTTCCAGCATGCTAATGTCATTAATTTGATCCCCAAACGCAATGGCTTCAGACGGATCAATACCAAGATGAGTGCAAAGACTGCGCACGGCTACACCTTTGCAAATACCAGGCATGGTACAATCCACCCAGTACTGACCGGTGCACATCATATTCAGGCGGCCCTGCCACTTGTCATAAAAGTATTCCTGGCAAAACTGGTCAGCATCTTCCGGATGGTAAATGGTTACCATACTGAACTCTTTATCCGGAATGTGTGCCCAATCGCCCGTGGCAGAAAGGTTATATCCATATTCTTCCTTAACAAGGTGGAACATGGACGTATTCGGGAAGGGGCAAAAGGTTTCCGTGGCGGTATCCAAAATGCTGTCGGCTTCCGGATACTGGGATAAATCCTGCCAGAATTCTGTCAGCCACTCGTTGGGAATGGGGTGTAGTAACTGGTTTTCTCCCTGGCCGCAGAGCACAGCTCCGTTTTGGGACAAAATCCAAACGCGGTCCAGAACTGGTGTAAAGGTCTTCTCTACACTGACGGCATGCCGTCCGGTGGCAAGCGCAATGTGGATGCCTTTATTTGTCAATTGCCGGAAAACGTCAAAATACTCCGGATTCAATTTGTTGCCGCCTGGCGCAACCAATGTGCCGTCAATGTCTGTTACCACTAGTTTTACCAAACCGTGTCCCTCCCTCAGCTTTATTCACAGGCAATCATAGTCAAAAACCGCCCTGGTTTCAAGCACCTGTTTAAGAAAAAAGCCACTCTGTTTTAAAACAGAGTGGCTTTTGTAAGCATGCTAAGAATCTTACCGCCATCAGGCAATGGTGCCGGCGTCTTTTGCATAAGCAAATTCAAGACTGAATTTGATGGCAGCTTCTACCGCGTGGACATTCAGGGTGTCCTGATTGTCTTCATCAGAGCGATAAAAAGCGGGTGGTGTATCCGGAAGCGTAGTTACAGATACTGTGTTGAAGCCTGCTTTGGTGAAGACTTTGGCTTCATTTTTATGGTATTTTGGTTCGTGATCGGTAACCATGATGCCGGCATTGGTGGCGGCAAGGTCAACAACCTTGTTCAGCTTTCTGCCTTTGGCTTGCAGGTTCAGGCTGTCCGGATCATAAATGGAGTCCAGGCAGAGGAATGTGGTGTCAGTGGCTTTTAGTTCCTCTTGATATTCCTTTATAAACTTCTTGGCACCTTCGTTACCACTGCTTTTTCCGTCTGTCAGAAGAACGCAGAATTCGGTGTTTTCCAGGTGAAGGTCCATTTCGGACAGGTAACGCATGGCACCACAAGCGGTGTAGCAGCCAATCAGGTTATCCGAAACACCCAGGTTGGAAGAGTTAACTGCAACTGTCTTGGTCAGGATGAACGGCAGGAATGCCAGAACAGCCAGGCCAAACGGCAGATAAATCAGTTTGTTGTCCCAGGTAAAGTGAATGGTTTCTGAGAAAATCAAAAGCTCCACAATGTCAAAGGCCATATAAAGTAGGATGGACAGTAACGTCAGTGCTTTAATGATGAGTTCAGGCTTTCTGGCCAGCTTGCGTTTGTTAGGAGCGTCCAGGTTGGCTTGTAAAATAACCCGTTTGCTGGGAGCGTTATTACTTTTTCTGACAGCAAACAGATTGGCTGTGGCCACATTCTTACTGGTAAAGCCGAAGCCGCCAAAGAAGGCGATCAGAGCCAACGTGGAAAAGACTAAGGCTGCCAAAATAATCGGCGTGTAATAATCCAAAAAGTAATAGGCCAGGATAGCAAAGGCAGCGGAGATCAGCATGAAGACCGCGTTGATGATGTTGGAGGCCACATAGGTCTGCTTATCAATGGAAATTGGCTGCAGGTCTATGGTGTCTGTAAAACCGCTTAGGTCGGCTTGTAACCGATCCCGGAGCTGTTCTACGCCTTCTCCTCCGCACTGGCGATGCAGTGCATCTTCTTCATCCAGGTACTTTTTTGCGGAACGTACGCTGTAATTGCAGCATTCACGAACTTTTCCGACATAGCGTTCGCTGGTTTCGTATGCTTTCATTCTTCCGAATCCTCCTGACGGGCACAGACGCTGCAGTCCTTGTTGCGCTCCACAGGGATCTTTTCAAAAGAAGCAGTTCTGGCGTTATAGGTAATAATGTTGCCGGCCAGGGGAACGTCTTCGCCGAAGAGCTCACTCAGCACGGCAGAAGAAAGGATTCCGCCGATGACGGAAACAACCGGGCTGCAGGAAGAAAAGTGTTCTTCGGGCGGCTCTGCTGTGCCGTACAGGCAGGCAAGACAAGGTGTCTTACCCGGTTCAACAAAGCAGCAGGCACCGATAACACCGCCGCATTGGCCGTATGCAAACGGCTTGCCCAGATCTACACAGGCTTCGTTTACAATCATGCGTGCTTGTGCATTGTCTACCGTAAGAACAACCATGTCATACTGGCTGATTAGTTCGTATGCGTTGTCCTTGTTGACCGCGGTAGCGTGTGGAATGACGTTGATTTCAGAATTGAAAGCCCGGAGTTTCTTGGCTGCGGAATTGACCTTTAAAGATCCGATGTCTTCTTCAAAATGAATGAACTGGCGATTCAGGTTACTCATTTTGACGATTTCATGGTCTGCAATACCGATTGTGCCGACCCCGGCGGCTGCCAGGTCATAAAGGACGGTAGTGCCAACGCCGCCAGCACCGATAACCAAAACGCTGGCATCTTCCAGAAGGGACTGACGATCTTCCCCAATTTCCGGAATTTCAATTTGTCTGATGTATCTTTCGGAATTCATTGACTTTGCCTCCGTTTGATAATTTCCATGGAATTATACCAACGACGGCTCTTTCTGTAAATGTTAAGAGCAACAAAGTTTCTTTAAAAATTTGTCAGCTTTTTAAGGAGGATTCTTTTGAAATGGAATTCTGCTTTGCAAATGCTTCTCCGGTAGGTTTCTGTTTCGCAAATTGCCTCTGTAAAAGAAGATATAAAAAAGGACCTGCACAGTGGCAGGTCCTTTTTGTCTTTTAGTGGTTAACCCAATCTTTGGCACGTTCTACGGCTTTCTTCCAACCGGCATAGAGCTCTTCTCTGGTTTCGGAGTCCATTTCCGGATGATAAACCTTGGATACTTCGCGGTTTTCCGCAATTTCGTCCATATCTTTCCAGAAGCCAACGGCCAGACCCGCAAGGTAAGCGGCGCCAAGAGCGGTGGTTTCTACAATCTTCGGACGGTTTACTTCGCAGTCAAGCAGGTTGGCCTGAATCTGCATCATGATATTGGAAACAGAAGCACCGCCGTCTACGCGAACGGATTTAATGTCAATGCCGGAATCGTCCTTCATGGCGCGGAGGAGGTCCACACATTGATAACAAATGGCTTCCAGTACGGCACGGGCAAAGTGGGCGCGGTTTACGCCGCGGGTCAGGCCGACAATGCAGCCACGGGCATACATGTCCCAGTAAGGGGCACCCAGGCCGGTAAATGCCGGAACCAGATAAATGCCGTTGGCATCCGGTACGGATTCTGCCAGTTCGTCACAACGAGGGGCGCTGTCAATCAGATGGATTTCATCCCGCAGCCACTGGATGACGCAGCCGGCGTTAAAGGCGGAGCCTTCCAGGTCATAGGTGATTTCGTCACCAATGGCCCAGGCAATGCCGGAGGTCAGATTATTTTTAGAGTGAACCAGTTTGTTGCCGGTGTTCATTAACAGGAAGTTGCCGGTGCCGTAAGTGGACTTAACCATGCCTTCTTTAAAGCAGGCCTGGCCAAACAGAGCCGCCGGCTGGTCACCGATGGATCCGCAGACCGGACAGCCTTCCAGCGTTTCCAGACCCTGGATGCCCGGGGCCACGTAGCCATAAACCTGGCTGGATGGAACCGGTTTCGGCAAAATGTTCATAGGAATGCCGATGGCGTTGCAAAGGGATTCATCCCAATCCAGCTTTTCCAAATTGAACAGCATGGTACGGGAAGCATTGGAATAATCTGTTACATGTACGGCGGATTCCGGATGGGTTGCGCCGCCGGTCAGGTTCCAAATCAGCCAGGTTTCAACAGTACCGAATAACAGCTTGCCCTGTTCTGCCAGCTCTTTGGCAACAGGCACGTTGTCTAAAATCCAACGAATCTTGGAAGCAGAGAAATAAGCATCAATCAGAAGACCGGTCTTTTCCTTAACCTCTTCTGTCAGGCCTTTGGCCTTCAGCTCTTCGCAAAAAGCGGCGGTACGGCGGCACTGCCATACAATGGCGTTGTAAACTGGAAGACCGGTTTCCTTGTTCCACAGAATGGTGGTTTCCCGCTGGTTGGTAACGCCGATGCCGGCAATTTCTTCTGCCTTTACCTGGCCTTCGCCAAGGATAGTGGAGATGGACTGATATTCAGAGAAGAGAATATCCATTGGGTCATGCTCCACCCAACCGGCATGCGGATAATGCTGCTCAAATTCTCTTTGCGATTTAGTGATGATTTTTCCGTGCTTGTCGAAAACGATTGCTCTGGAACTGGTAGTTCCCTGGTCCAAGGCCATAACGTATTTCTTAGCCATTACAGAAAAGCCTCCTTATAGTATGAAATTTAATAACCGAAACAAAAAGGCGCTGAGCGAAGCTCAGCGCCACTTCAACTATTAGTTTAACTCATTGAGAGACTTTCTGCAAGTTGAAAGACAGTCCAACAAAAGGCTCTTATTCTCCGTCCGGAGCGTAGAATTCCTTCAGCTTCAGCAGCTGGTTGTATCTGTCAACAGAAGTCTTTTCTGCCTTTTCAAAGAGTTCTTCTGCTCTTTCCGGGAAGGCCTTGGTCAGACGAGAGTACCGGGCTTCGTTCATGATGAAGGCTCTGTAATCTTCGGAGATCGGGGCTTTGCAGTCCAGAGAGAACGGGTTCTTGCCTTCTGCCTTCAAAGACGGATTGAAGCGGAACAGGTTCCAGTAACCGCAGTCAACAGCCTTCTTCATTTCGGCCTGGCAGTTGGTCATACCACCCTTAATGGAGTGCATTTCGCAAGGAGCATAACCGATGATCAGGGATGGACCCGGATAAGCTTCTGCTTCCTGGATGGCCTTCAGGGTCTGATTCTGGTCAGCGCCCATAGCTACCTGAGCAACATAAACATAACCGTAGCTCATCATCATTTCAGCAAGACTCTTCTTGGCGATGGCCTTACCGGCTGCAGCAAACTGTGCAACCTGACCGATGTTGGAAGCCTTGGAAGCCTGTCCGCCGGTGTTGGAGTAAACTTCGGTGTCAAATACAAAGACATTGACGTCTGCGCCGGAAGCCAGAACGTGGTCCAGACCGCCGAAACCGATGTCATAAGCCCAACCGTCACCACCGAAGATCCATACGGACTTCTTGCTGAGGTAATCTTTCTGATCCAGGATAGCCTTGATCTTCGGGCAATCTGCCTTTTCCATTTCAGCTACCATGGCTGCAGTTGCAGCGGTGTTCTTGGAACCGTCATTTACGGTGTCAAGATAGGTGGCAATGGAAGCCTTCAGAGCATCAGATGCTTTGTCAGATGCGGCAACTTCCTTGATTTCTTCAATCAGGTGAGAGCGGATAGCGTTCTGACCAAGCAGCATGCCGTAGCCGTGTTCAGCGTTGTCTTCGAACAGGGAGTTGGACCAAGCCGGACCCTTGCCGTTCTTGTCAGTGGTGTATGGAGAAGTTGCAGCAGGGCCGCCCCAAATGGAGGAGCATCCGGTTGCATTGGAGATGTACATTCTGTCACCGAAGAGCTGGGTAACCAGACGAGCGTAGGAGGTTTCAGCACAACCTGCGCAGGAACCGGAGAACTCAAGCAACGGCTTCTTGTACTGGCTGGAGATAACTGTCATCTTTTCGGTCAGTTCCGGTTTGTCGGAAACCTTTTCTACACAGTAGTCAAATGCAGCCTGCTGTGCATCCTGGGATTCACGAGATACCATCTTCAGGGACTTGGTTGGGCAAACGCCGATGCAGACGCCGCAACCCATGCAGTCCATAGGAGATACAGCCAGGGTGTAGGTGTAGTCAGTCTTAACGATTGGCTTTGGAGCAAACTTGGTAACTTCCGGAGCAGCTGCCTTTTCTTCTGCGTTCAGAGCGAACGGACGAATGGTAGCGTGCGGGCAAACATAAGCACACTTGTTACATTTAGCACAGGTGTCTGCATTCCATTCCGGAACCATAACGGCAACGCCGCGCTTTTCATAAGCGGAAGCGCCCTGTTCAAAGGCACCGTCTACGTGGTCTGCAAAAGCACCAACGGTCAGGTTGTAACCGTCCATGTTGCCAACCGGCTTCATGATGGTTTCTACTTGCTTAACCAGCTTGGCCGGACCGGAGAGTTTGGTTTCTACCGGAGCATCAACTGCGTTGGCCCATTCGGCCGGAACATCAATCTTAACGAAAGCGGAAACGCCGGCGTCAATAGCATCATGGTTGCACTTAACAACGTCTTCACCCTTCTTGGAGTAAGAAGCAGTTGCGGCGTCCTTCATGTACTTGACAGCGTCGTCAATTGGAAGAACCTTGGCCAGTGCAAAGAAGGCAGCCTGCAGGATGGTGTTGGTTCTCTTGCCCATACCAACCTTCATGGCCAGGTCAATGGCGTTAACGGTGTACAGCTGGATGTTGTTCTTGGCAATGTAAGCCTTGGTTTCTGCGTTCAGCTTCTGAGCCAGTTCGGCTTCGTCCCACTGGCAGTTGATCAGGAATACACCGCCCGGCTTAACGTCGTCTACCATGTGCATGCCCTTTTCAATGTAGGACGGGTTGTGACAGGCAACGAAGTCAGCCTTGTTTACATAGTACGGGGATTTGATTTCCTTGTCACCAAAACGAAGGTGGGAAACCGTAATACCGCCGGTTTTCTTGGAGTCATACTGGAAGTAAGCTTGTACATACTTGTCAGTGTGGTCACCAATGATCTTGATGGAGTTCTTGTTAGCACCTACGGTACCGTCACCGCCAAGACCCCAGAACTTGCATTCAATGGTACCTTCAGCAGCAGTGTTTGGAGCTGGTTTTTCTTCCAGAGAAAGGTAAGTCAGGTCGTCGGTGATGCCGATGGTGAAGTGCGGCTTCGGATCTTCCTTGGCAAGTTCGTCATAAACAGCAAATACGGAGCTTGGAGGAGTGTCCTTAGAACCAAGGCCGTAACGGCCACCGATTACTTTAATGTCATTCTTGCCCTTGGCATTGAGTGCTGCAACAACGTCAAGGAAGAGCGGCTCGCCGATGGAACCAGGCTCTTTGGTACGGTCCAGAACTGCAATCTTCTTGCAGGTGGCCGGCAGAGCTTCTACAAATTTGTCAACGGCAAACGGTCTGTAAAGACGAACCTTTACCAGGCCGACCTTCTGGCCGTGAGCGTTAAGGTAGTCAATAACTTCTTCTGTAACGTCATTGATGGAACCCATGGCAACAATGATGTTTTCGGCGTCTTCTGCACCATAGTAGTTGAAGAGCTTGTAGTTGGTGCCGAGTTTTTCATTGACCTTGTCCATGTACTTTTCAACAATGCCAGGAACAGCATCATAGTACTTGTTGCAGGCTTCTCTGTGCTGGAAGAAGATGTCGTCGTTTTCGTGGGAACCACGCATGGTCGGGT
Organism: Bacteroidaceae bacterium; assembly: GCA_963600825.1. GTDB lineage: Bacteria > Bacillota > Clostridia > Oscillospirales > Acutalibacteraceae > RUG420. The sequence goes on from CAVCCW010000005.1 coordinate 35,407, forward strand.
GTTCCGGATTCAGTGCATGACGGCGGAATGCTTCAACAGCTTCCATGTTGGTCATTTCTTTCAGGTCGTCATAATCCCAGACGGCAATCTTCTGCAGTTCGTGGGAAGTACGGAAACCGTCAAAGAAGTTGATGAACGGAACGCGGCCTTCAATAGCGGCCAGATGAGCAACAGCAGCCAGGTCCATAACTTCCTGCGGGTTGGTTTCTGCCAGCATGGCAAAACCGGTCTGACGGCAGGCATAAACGTCGGAGTGGTCACCGAAGATGTTCAGAGCATGGGAAGATACGCAGCGGGCAGATACGTGGAATACGCATGGCAGCAATTCGCCGGCAATCTTGTACATGTTCGGGATCATCAGCAGAAGACCCTGGGATGCCGTGTAGGTGGTGGTCAGAGCACCGGCGGCAAGGGAACCGTGAACGGTACCGGAAGCACCGGCTTCAGACTGCATTTCAGCAACCTTAACGGTAGTGCCGAAAATATTTTTGCGGCCCTGAGCGGACCATTGGTCAACATAGTCGGCCATTGGGCTGGACGGGGTAATCGGGTAGATACCGGCTACTTCCGTAAACGCATAGGATACGTGTGCGGCAGCAGTATTACCGTCCATGGTTTTTAATTTTCTAGACATAATACTCCTCCAAGTGAAAAATTCACTGTTATTCGTCCTGCAAGTTGCAACTATTGCAGGACATTCTTCTTGGCATTGGACCGGGCGATGCAGTATCTGTCCGGCCGGGAACATATACATTAATACGCGCGAGAGCCCAATTCCAGTTGAATATGTTAGCACAATGAAAATGACTTATCAATCTAAAAAAGCAAACAGTAAATTTGGCGAGAGCAGTGGCTTTTTTGTAATCTTTACTAAAGCATGATATAATGAGCGCAACATCTTGAAAAACGGAAAGGAGCCATACTTATTATGGACGACCCCGGGGCTGCCAATTATACTTTCCCCATTGTACTTTTAGTACTGATTTTAATTTTAGAAGTGTTTATTTATCTGCTGAAAGCTGCGGTAGCGGAGCTTCCGGATTCGGAAGCGGAGCGCATGAAAAGCGGGGACAAAAAAAGTCTGCGCAAGCTCATGGAAAAGAAAGAAGATCTGATTACCGCCACCTCTTTTGGCAGTATTTTATTAGTGGTCTTATTTTCCTTCGTTGCGGCAGAAGCCTTTTTGGCCCCGCTGGAAAAAGCGCTGGAAAGCGCCGGCCTGCCGGCACTTTGGGCAGGACTCCTTAGCCTGGTAATTCTGATTTTGGGAGCCGCTTTTTTAATGATGACCGTGGCCGGCATTGTGCCTAGGCGGATTGGTCAGAAAAAGCCACGGGCGGTTCTGACCGGCCTTGCCGTTCCGGCACGGATCTTTTACGTCCTGAACGTTCCGGCAGTACGGGTTTCCAGCGCCATCAGTTTTGCACTAATGAAAGTGTTTGGACTGACTCGCCTGAAGGAAGAAAACAGTGTAACGGAAGCAGAAATCCTGTCCCTGGTAGCCGAAGGCGGAGACAGTGGCGCCATTGAAGATGACCAGGCAGAAATGATTCACAACATCTTTGCTTTTGATGATGTTTTTGTGTCGGAGTTAATGACTCATCGCACGGACGTTGTTGCCATAGATGCAGACGCGCCTGTTACAGAACTGCGGGATCTGGCCATTGAAGAAGGTTACTCCCGGATTCCGGTTTACCAGGGAGACATAGACAACATTGTTGGCGTAGTCCATGTCAAAGACTTGCTGGATTACATTGACAAAGCGGTTCCAAAGTCCCGGAAAGTGTCTGACTTTATGCGCAGCCCGGTCTTTGTGCCGGAAACCATGCGCTGTGACCGCCTGTTTAAATCCATGACAGAAAAGCATATTCAACTGGCCGTTGCAGTAGACGAATACGGCGGTACAGCGGGAATTATTACGCTGGAAGACCTGATTGAGTCCATTCTGGGCAACATCCAGGACGAATATGACGAAGAGGAAGAAGATATCCGGTCCCTTGGAGAAGATTCATTCCGCCTGGAAGGCACAGCGGACCTGGATGATGTTGCCGAAGAATTGGACGTGGTCTTCCCGGAAGGAGACTATGACACCATTGGCGGTTTCCTGATAGACCGGCTGGGCTTCATCCCCGAAGACGGCTCCACCGTCAGCGTGGATTTCGCCGGTTTCCGCTTTACCTGTACCCGAATTGAAGACCGCCGGATCGGCACGGTTTTGGCCGCCCGTCTTCCTTCGGAAGAAACGGCATCTGACCCTGCCGAAGCGGACACAGAAGAACCTGTTCGTTCAAAAGAAAACAACTGAATTCCGTAGGAGCGGTTATCCCTGTTATTTTGTACTGATTCACAGGGAAAACCGCTCCCTTTTTTGGCGGAAATAAAGCTTGCAAAAAAGCACGTTTCTTCCTATAATACTTGCGATTGACAAGAAATTGTCAAAACCAAAAGCTTTTTTGAACTATATGGAGGTTTCACCATGGTAAAAGTTGCAATTAATGGATTCGGCCGCATCGGTCGTCTTGCATTCCGTCAGATGTTTAATGCAGACGGATACGAAGTAGTAGCAATCAACGATCTGACCAAGCCGAGCATGCTTGCTCATCTTCTGAAGTATGACTCCGCACAGGGCCGTTATGCTCTTTGTGACAAGGTTACTTCCGATGACGAAGCCGGCACAATTACTGTTGACGGTAAGACCATCACTATCTATAAGGAAGCAAACGCTGCTGACCTTCCTTGGGGCGAACTGGGCGTAGACGTTGTTCTGGAATGCACCGGTTTCTACTGCTCCAAAGATAAGGCACAGGCTCACCTTGATGCCGGCGCTAAGAAGGTTGTTATTTCCGCTCCGGCAGGCAAAGACCTTCCGACTGTTGTTTACAGCGTAAACGAAAACGTACTGACCAAGGAAGACAAGATCATTTCTGCTGCTTCCTGCACCACCAACTGCCTTGCTCCTATGGCCAAGACCCTGAATGACTATGCTCCAATCCAGAGCGGCATCATGACCACTGTTCACGCTTTCACCGGTGACCAGATGGTTCTGGACGGCCCGCACAGAAAGGGAGACCTTCGTCGTGCCCGTGCTGCTGCTGTTAACATTGTTCCGAACTCCACCGGTGCTGCAAAGGCTATCGGCCTTGTTATTCCGGAACTGGACGGCAAACTGATTGGTTCCGCACAGCGCGTTCCTGTTCCAACAGGTTCTACCACCATCCTGGTTGCTGTTGTTAAAGGCAAGGACATTACTAAGGAAGGCATCAACGCTGCCATGAAGGCTGCTTCTTCCGCTTCCTTCGGTTACACCGAAGAACCGCTGGTATCCTCTGATATCATCGGCATTACTTATGGCTCTCTGTTTGATGCAACGCAGACCATGGTTACTAAGATTGATGACGACACCTATCAGGTACAGGTTGTTGCATGGTATGACAACGAAAACTCCTATACCTCTCAGATGGTTCGTACCATCAAATACTTTGCAGAACTTGGCTAAGCTTAGCTGACAGGAATCCCTGCAAAACATAAAATTAGGGCCCGCTCCAAACGGAGCGGGCCCTTTTGTTATTGTTTATTTTACCATCTGTTTTCTACGTATTCGCAGAAGGCATACATATCTTTAATTTCTAATTTGGTGCCATCGTCTAAGGTGACAGTGCCGTTCCACAAACCATGTACCTGGTGGGAATTCATACGAAGTACCAGGGCGTTGGTATCTGCGTGATGATCATAAAATGGCGTCATGGTCATGTCAAAGCGGCCGTCCTTAGAAACAAACTTCCAGGGCTCCATGTACTTGTTCGGCTTCGGGAAGGTTTCCACGTCAATGGCATCAAATTTGTGGGTTTTGCCGTCATAAAAAATGGCGGTTTCGGTAGCGTTACTTTCGTTTCCGATGCCCCAGGTAATTTCAAAGCCAAGGGTGTGCTTCTTGCCGTCAGCGTCCGTCAGATAAGTGGAGCCACTGCCCCAATACCAAACCAGCTTGTACGGGGCGCATACACGGCCCCAGTCCAGAGAACAGAAAGTATCTTCTTTGGTAAAGGAGAATTCTTTGTTTTTAGATTTAATGTAACCGGCGCACGGCATACATACGGCCTTGGTGGTCATGAAAAAGCGGTCTTCATAACCGTCAAAAGGAAGAATGGTGGTCAGATTCTGATGGTCATCATACATATCCATTTGGAAGGAGGCTTCTACCCTTCCGTCTTTGTACGTCAGGGTGCGAGACTTGGCTTCTGTTTTGAATTCAAACTCTGCAGAACCAATCTTGTATCCGACCACGTTCGGTACGTCTCCTTTCGGTGGCAACGGATATTTATCCTTGCCTCCAACGAAGAGATGGGTGGAGTTGATCAGCTTTTTGCCGTTTTGAATGTCTACTACTGCAGCGGCAACGTAGCCTCCTAGAGAGATGTTTGCAAAGCTGATCTGAACCATCAGCTTGCCGTTGGAAATCTGATAGAAATCCCATTCTTTCCGGCGCATCGGGTGTCTGACTCTGTTCCGATCATAGTCAAACACGTTATGCTTGGCATATCCTGCACAAAGAAGCTTGCCGGTTTCATCCAACATGGTAGTTGGTTCGGTGTATTCTTTCTGTGCGGAGGTCCATGTGCCGTCCATCCAGCTGGAATACGTCTTATCCATAAAATACCCCTTTCTTGTTTTTTGGCGAGTTAGCCTTCCTATTTTGTAAAAAGCCAACTCGCCAAAGGTTCTGTTTATTTTTGCCGTTTCTCTACGGACTTTTTTTATTTTTCGCCGGCTTCAATGTCGGACATCATGTGGCACTTCTTATATTTCTTGCCACTGCCGCACCAGCAGGGATCATTCGGGCCTGGCTTCTTTTCTTTTACAACCGGCTTGTTGGCACCACCGCGTGTGGCCTGGTCAGGCTCATCCTTAGCAGAGGAGGTCCCGGTTACGGTTGCCTGGGCTTTCCGCTGAATTGGAGTCTGTTTTCTGACTTTAACGGTTAAAAGATCTTTGACGGTGTTTTCCCGAATCAGAGCGGTCATTTCATTGAAGATGTCAGAGCTTTCATACTTGAAGGCAACAACCGGATCCTGCTGTGCATAGGACCGCAGGCCTATACCACGCTTCAGTTCTTCCATGGCATCAATGTGTTCCATCCAGAGCGCATCTACGTGGTGGAGCAGGAGCATCCGTTCCAGACTTCTGGTAATTTCCGGAGTGAATTCTTCTTCGCGGGCATTGTATTTGTCATGACCCTTCTTCTTCAGGTATTCCCGAATTTCTTCACGGGACATCTTTTCCTGCAGGTCTTCCGGTTCGGTGATCCAGCCAAGGAACTTGTCCCGAAGGGCGTTGATTTCCCACTTGTCCCATCCGTCATCCGAAGCGCAGAAGTTGTCTACGGCAAGGTCAATGGTTTCATCCATCATGGAAAGGATGGAATCCTTCAGATCGGCTTCATCCAGAACCTGGTCACGCTGCTTGTAAATCAGTTCACGCTGCTGGTTCATAACGTCGTCATACTTCAGGACGTTTTTACGGGTGGCATAGTGCTGGCCTTCTACCTTCTTTTGCGCGTTGGCAATGGTCTTGGTTAAGGTGCGAAGTTCAATAGGAAGATTTTCGTCAATCTTCAGGTTGTCCATCAGACGACTCATTCTTTCTCCGCCGAAGAGACGGATCAGGTCATCTTCCATGGAAAGGAAGAAACGGGATTCACCCGGGTCTCCCTGACGACCGGAACGGCCACGCAGCTGGTTGTCAATACGACGGGATTCGTGACGTTCGGTACCAAGGATAAACAGACCGCCGGCTTCTTTTACCTTTTCGGCTTCCGGAGCAATCTGCTCTTTGAATTTTTCAATCAGCTCGGCATATTGCTTCCGGGCTTTGATAACATCTTTGTTTTCGGTTTCGGCATAACCCATGGCTTCTGCCACAATTTCCGGAGCAAAGAACTTACGAAGTTGTGCCTTTGCCAGGAATTCAGGGTTACCACCCAGCATGATGTCAGTACCACGACCGGCCATGTTGGTGGCAATGGTGATGGCGCCGAGCTTACCGGCCTGAGCAATGATTTCAGCTTCCCGTTCATTGTTCTTTGCGTTCAGCACTTCGTGCTTTAAGCCTTTCTGCTTTAACAGACGGCTCATGATTTCAGACTTTTCAATGGAAACGGTACCAACCAGAACCGGCTGTCCTTTTTCATGGCAGGCAATGATCTGATCCATGGCGGCGTAGAATTTTGCTTTCTGTGTTTTGTAAACAACGTCTTCATGGTCTACACGGATCATGGGCTTGTTGGTTGGAATTTCAACCGGGAACAGGTTGTAGATTTCAGAGAATTCGTCTGCTTCTGTCATGGCGGTACCGGTCATACCGGCCAGCTTGGTGTACAGACGGAAGTAATTCTGGAAGGTAATGGAAGCCAGTGTCTTGGATTCCCGTTTTACCTGTACTTTTTCTTTGGCTTCAATGGCCTGGTGCAGACCTTCGTTGTACCGTCTGCCGTTCATAATACGGCCGGTGAATTCATCTACAATCAGAACTTCACCGTCTTTAACAACGTAGTCAATGTCACGGTGCATAATGCCGTGGGCTTTCAGAGCTTGGTTGATATGGTGGAAAAGAGTGGTGTTTTCAGCGTCCGTCAGGTTTTCTACCCCAAAGAACTCTTCTGCCTTCTTTACACCGGACTGGGCCAGCGTTGCCGTCTTGGCCTTTTCGTCCACAATGTAGTCACCGTCACCAAGGTCTTCGTATTCTTCCTTGGATTCGGCTTCCTTAACCTTGGTCATGGTCAGAGTGCTTACGAAAGCGTCTGCCATGGCATAGAGTTCCGTGGATTCCGTACCCATGCCGGAAATAATCAGCGGGGTTCTGGCTTCGTCAATCAGGATGGAGTCAACTTCGTCCACGATAGCGTAGTTGTGGCCGCGCTGTACTTTATCTTTCTTATATTGCACCATGTTGTCACGCAGGTAGTCAAACCCGAATTCATTATTGGTGCCGTAGGTGATGTCTGCTGCATAAGCTTCCCGACGGGCATCAGTGGAAAGACCATTGACAATCAGGCCGACGGAAAGGCCAAGGAAACGATATACCTTGCCCATCCATTCGGAGTCACGCCGGGCGAGGTAGTCATTTACGGTAACAATGTGAACGCCGTTTTCCGACAAGGCATTCAGGTAAGCCGGCAGGGTGGCAACCAGGGTCTTACCTTCGCCGGTCTTCATTTCGGCAATGCCGCCGTTGTGTAAAACAATACCGCCCAGGATTTGAACGGGGTATGGCTTTAAGCCAATAACACGCCAGTCTGCTTCACGGCAGGCGGCAAAAGCGTCCGGCAGAATGTCATCCAGTGTTTCTCCGTTGGCAAGACGTTCTTTTAAAGCCGGGGTAACGGCACGTAATTCGTCGTCTGACATGGCGGCATAGGTGTCCTCCAAAGCTAGAACGGCGTCTTTAATCGGGGTCATTTTCCGAATTTCTTTTGCGGAATAATCAAAAAGGTTTTTAAAAACTCCCATTGGGTGTGGTCTCCTTTTAGTTGGTTTGGCCTTGCCCGATAGGGGTAGCGGGAAGACCTCTACATATACTCCAACATTATAGCATAAGACTACGTTAAAATCCTAGATGAAATATTGATTTCACGCCGTCTATTCGATATAATGTTTACACGATAAAAGCGGAGTGCGCTTTTGTTTGGTCATATGGCGTGTGGGTCCTGTGCGGCGAAGCGCCGTGAATCATGTCAGGCGGGGAACCGAGCAGCATTAAGCGGATTGCCTCGAGCGCCACAGTCCGCCTGCATGCCATATGATCAAGGAAAAGCAGCTTCGCTATTTTTATCATTTCTATTTTTATTTGAAAAGGAGGCGCGGAAATGTACCAGGCACTGTATCGCAAATGGAGACCCAAAGTCTTTGCAGATGTGGTGGGGCAGTCCCATATTACGGAAACCCTCATGAATGAAATCGTGACCGGACGGCATTCCCACGCTTACCTGTTTACCGGGTCTCGGGGCACGGGCAAGACCACCTGCGCAAAAATCTTTGCAAAGGCGGTCAATTGCCAACATCCTGTTAACGGGGACCCTTGCAACCAATGTGAAATTTGCCGCGGAATAGATGATGGCAGCATTTTGGACGTAGTGGAAATTGACGCCGCGTCCAACAACGGTGTGGACAACATCAGAGACATCCGGGACGAAGCAAAATTTACTCCGGTTAACGGACAGTATCGTGTGTATATCATTGACGAAGTTCATATGCTGTCTGCCGGTGCATTTAATGCTTTGCTGAAAACGCTGGAAGAGCCGCCGGAGCACGTCAAGTTTGTTCTGGCTACCACGGAGGTGCAGAAGCTGCCGGCCACCATTTTATCCCGTTGCCAGCGCTTTGACTTTAAGCGCATCCGGCCGGAAGACATTGCCGGACGGATTACCTACGTGGCGCAACAGGAAAACCTGAATCTGACTGCGGAGGCGGCCAACCTGATTGCCCGGCTGGCAGACGGCGCCCTGCGGGACGCACTGTCCATTCTGGACCAGTGCATCAGTCACGGCAGGGACATAGACGAAGCCGTGGTCAATGAGGTTGTCGGACTGGCCGGCAAGGACCACCTGTTTGCACTGGCAGACAGCATCCTGCGGCATGACAGCGCTGCAGCCCTGAATCAGATCAACCTGTTGTACAGCGGGTCCTGTGAAATGGACCGCCTGTGCAATGAATTAATAAATCATTTCCGCAACCTGATGATTGCCAAGGCGGTTAAGGACCCGCATGGCCTGATTGTCTGCTCTGATCAGGAGCTGCAGGAATACCGGTCCATGGCGGCCGGCTGCTCCATGGAGCAGATTCTGCAGGCGCTGGATGTGCTTGGGGAAACCATGAACAATTTGCGCAAAGGCTTAAATCGCCGCGTAGAAGTGGAAATGGCTATGATTCGCCTTTGCGGAGATCTTGGCACGGCTGCGTCAGCAGCAACCGCGGGCATGCCACATGCCGCAACACCACAGGTGGCTGTTGCTCAGCCAAGCCGCGTAGCGCCTGCCGCACCAGCGGCTCCCGTAAGTGCAGCGCCAGCCAAAACAGCCCCTGCTGCCCGGCCTGAACCGGTGCAGCATAGTGTGCCTCCAGTAGCCCCGGTAGCTTCTGCAAGCGAAGCTCCGCAGAGCACACCTGCTCCGGCGGCACCGACCATACCAGAGTCATTACCTTTTGACATAGATGAACCGGAAGATGATGCACCACCGCTGCCGGAAGAGGCTCCACCAGAGTACGCAGGCCCCGCAGCAGAGTATGCGCCACCTGTACCGGAATACGCACCGCCGATTCCGGAAGAACCGCCAATGCAGCCCATTTCGGATGCGCCGTATGTTTCCTTGCAGGAGGAATTGCCGGATGGCCCGGTTCCAACGGATGTTTGGAACGCGTTCATTCGGGAATTTGTTGACCAAGACAGACCTATGAGCGGGACCCTTAATTCCGCCAAAGTATATAAGCGTGGCGAAGCCTTGCTGATTGACACGGATAATATCTTGGCAAAGAATTTCCTGCCGAAGGAAGACCATCGCCGGATTTTTATGGCCGCAACGTACACGGTTATGGGGCAGTATTTAACCCCAATCATCTGTAGCCCGGAAGACGTGGCAGCTTTAGATAATGCAGAACCAATGACAGTGGCAGAAGAACCAACTCGCCAGGAAGAGGCAGCACAAGCCACACAGGCAACACAAACAGACGAACCGGAGGATCCAATCCTTCCGTTTATAGACAAACTGACTGCGTTAGGTGTAGACCTGACCATAGAGGAGTAAACCAATGAAAGCGAATGTTCCAAAGACCGGCATTGGTGCCAATCAGGCCGGCATGATGAAACAAATTCAGAAAATGCAGGAAGACATGGAAGCCAAGCAGAAGGAAGTACAGGAAACTGAATTTTCCGCTTCTGCCGGTGGCGGAGCGGTATCCGTTTCCGTAAAAGGCACGCATGAAGTCAGCTCCATTCAGATTCAGCCGGATGTAGTAGATCCGGAAGATGTGGAAATGCTGGAAGACCTACTGATTGCAGCTTTGAACGAAGCAAACCGCAAGGCCGCTGATGCCATGGAAAATGCCATGGGTTCTGTAACCGGAGGAATGAGCATTCCGGGTATGCCGGGACTCTTTTAACCCAAATCCCAGTTTTGGAGGACCACCATGAGTGTTGATGTTGCCGCGCTTTCCCAACTGATAGAACAGTTTGAGCGCATTCCGGGCATCGGACATAAAAGTGCACAACGAATGGCTTTTTATGTGTTGAATCTGCCGGAAGAAGATGCTGAAAAATTTGCAAATTCTATTTTGAATGCGCGAAAAAAGATTCATCAGTGCGCTATCTGCTGTAACCTGACAGAGGACGAGCTTTGCTCCATTTGCAAAAATGAAGCCAGAGACAAGTCCATTGTCTGTGTAGTAGAAGACCCGCGGGATGTCATGGCAATTGAACGTACCCACGAATATGGTGGTACCTATCATGTTTTGCATGGAGCAATCTCGCCGATGTCCGGGGTGGGCCCCGACCAGCTGACCATTAAGCAACTGCTGGCCCGGCTGGACGGCGTCAACGAAGTCATTATGGCAACCAACCCAACGGTAGAAGGAGAAGCTACAGCCATGTATCTTTCCCGTCTGCTGAAGCCCATGGGAATCCGGACCACCCGTCTGGCTTATGGTGTGCCCGTCGGGGCCGACCTGGAGTATGCGGATGAGGTTACCTTGTCCAGAGCCATGGAAGGTCGCCGGGAAATTTAACCGGGTAACCCTGGAAAGAATGAGAGGAAAGGAGGGCTCTTGTAGTGCCACAACAAAGTGAATTGCAAACCGTATCACGCAACAAAAAGGCGTATCATGACTACTTTGTCATTGATAGTTATGAAGCCGGAATAGAGCTCTTCGGAACCGAAGTAAAGTCCGTTCGCCAGGGAAAAATCAACCTGAAGGACGCCTGGTGTACCATTGATGACGGAGAATTGTTCGTCAACGGAATGCACATCAGTCCGTATGAATTTGGTAATATTTTTAACCGGGATCCTATGCGGAAGCGCCGGTTGCTGATGCACAAGCGGGAAATTAATCGCCTGTTTGGAGAAATTAAGCAACAGGGGTATACTTTAGTTCCGCTTTCCGCTTACTTTAAGAAGGGCAAGCTGAAAATTCAGGTTGGTCTTTGCAAAGGTAAAAAGAATTATGACAAGCGGGAAAGCATTGCCAGAAAAGACGCGCAACGGGAAGCCGAGCGGGCTCTCCGGGACCGTCAAAGATAACACCACCGAAACCCATAAGGGGATGAAAGGATTTCGACGGGGACGGTGAACCACGATAAGCGGGTAGAGGCGCAAGACCGCTTTAAAACTTGCAAACTTTTTCAAAATAAACGACAACGATAATTTTGAACTCCAGGCTGCGTAAGTAAGCCTGCATCCTGCCCGGGAGGACTGCGGCCCGGTGTCAGGGTGTCATCTTAGCAGTGCACGTGCACAGAGTACTTGCTTCGGTTCTGTCATGAAAAAGGAAGCTACCGACTGTATCAGCCTGTTGGCCGGCGGGTACACGGGGGAATCTTAGTAGACTGAATACACCCGTAGAAAGTTGTGTGGATCTGTTTTCGGACGTGGGTTCGACTCCCACCATCTCCACCAATAAAAAAGGCACCTATCAGCGTAATGTACGTTGATAGGTGCTTTTTTATAGAGACTCAAATTTATAAGACCATGAGCACAGTACCAAGGGTAATCAGCACCGATCCAATGGCGGTTTTTACCGTGAATTCTTCATGCAGGAATGTAAAGGCAAGTATTAAGGTCAGGACCACGCTCATTTTGTCAATGGGGACGACTTTGGAAACGTCACCAAGTTGAATGGCCCGGTAATAACAGATCCAGGAGGCACCGGTGGCCAGCCCGGACAGAATTAGGAAAATCCAGCTTTTCTTGTCTATGGTGGTAATGCCGCTTTGCGCATGGGTCAAAAACACAATCAGCCAGGACATGCCGACAACCACAACGGTCCGGATGGCAGTGGCCAGATTACTGTCTACTCCCTCTATGCCAATCTTGGCTAAAATGGAAGTCAGTGCGGCAAAAACGGCGGATAGGATGGCAAATACAATCCACATAAAACCCCTTCTTTCATACGCCTTTATTATATCCCAAAAGTAGTACCACGAAAATGGTATTTTCCTTTATAATAGGAATAACAACGAAACGGAGGAATTGTTATGTCGGCAACCGTAGAAATCCTGTGCATTGTCATTATTCTTTTATTGCTGGCGCTGCTTGCTGTGGTGCTGTTTAAAAAACCACAGTTGGACACCACACAGCTGGACAAAATTGAAGAAATCAGTCAGCAGTCCAAAGGGCAACTCAGTGGCCTGAATCAGAGTATGGCAGACCTGACCAACAAGAATTACGAACAGCAGATCCAACTGATGAAAGAATTGAATGCCAGTAATGAAAAGCAGAATCAGGTTATTACCACATCCATTCATAGCCTGCAGGAAAGTAATGAAAAGAAATTGGACCAGATGCGGAATGCGGTAGATGCTAACTCGCAGAAACAATCGGAAACGGTGTCCAAGGCCATTACGTCCATGCAGGAAAGCAATGAAAAGAAATTGGAACAGATGCGGCTGACTGTAGACGAAAAGCTGACGGAAACGCTGAATAAGCGTATCAATGCGTCTTTTGAACAGGTTTCCAACCAGCTGGAAAACGTGCACAAATCCTTAGGAGAAATGAAGGAATTGTCGGCTGGTGTTACGGATAACGTCAAGGGTCTGAACCGTGTGCTGACCAACGTCAAGTCCCGCGGGACCTGGGCGGAAGTGCAGCTTGGCAATATTCTGGATCAGACCATTCCGGTTGGTATGTATGAAACCAACGTCAAGACCAATCCGAAATACAACGGACAGGTAGAATTTGCCGTTAAAATCCCCAATGCCGGTACGGATGAAACCACGTGGCTGCCCATTGACTCCAAATTTCCAATGGAAGACTACGCGCGTTTGGCAGAGGCCTCTGAAAAAGGAGATCTGCCGGCGCTGGAAGCTGCAAAAAAGGCTCTGGAAGTTCGCCTGAAAGGAGAAGCCAAGGCCATTCAGAATTATATTGCTCCGCCGGAAACCACACCGTTTGCCATTATGTATTTGGCAACGGAAGGACTGTATGCGGAGGCCATGGGCAATTATGGTCTGTGTGAACAGCTGCAGCAGCAAAACATTATGATTGCAGGGCCAAGCACCATTACAGCATTGTTAAATTCTTTAGCCATGGGCTTCCGGTCCATTGCCATCAACCAAAAAGCAGACGAAGTCTACAAGATTCTAGGGGCAGCAAAAACACAGTATGCCAAGTTCGGAGACCTGCTGACCAAAGCCAAGAAGAAGGTAGAAGAAGCCGGCAAGGTGCTGGATGAAGCAGACCACAGAAATGAAATCATTCAGAAACGGCTGAAGAATGTGGAAATGCTGGGGGACTCCGATGCCGCTATTTTGCTGGAATCCGGAGACACAGAAAATGCTTGACGAATTAAAAAACAGCATGGTAACCTAACTAGGCAAAATTGAATATGCAACTGATAAGACAATAAATGTCACCCATCCACTGTCAGACGGATGGGCCGCATTTGTTGCCTTTTTTTGTGTGCTAACAGAAAGGAAGGACAACTTTGATTATTACTATCAGCAGAGAAACCGGCAGCGGTGGCCACACCGTTGGTCAGATGCTTGCCGAAAAATTGGGGTACGCCTTTTATGATAAGGAAATTGTGGCGGAAGTAGCTAAAGAGATGCACTTAGAGGAAACCATTGTCTTAGAGAACGGGGAAAACCTGTCCGACAAAACCTACCTTGATATGGCAAGCGGCTATATCCCTTTTTCCAGAAAGAACCGGATTCCGTTTGATGAAATTAAACAGGCTCAGGACCAGCTGATTCAGAGACTGGCAAAACAGGATAACTGCGTCATTGTTGGCAGAGGCGCCAATGATATCCTAAAGGACTACCCCAATGCATTTCATGTCTTTGTTCACGCCGATATGCCACATCGCGTGGCCAGAGTACAGAGACATGAAGGTATTACCGGGCAGGAATCCCGGATTCAGAGGGAACTGCAGGTTAAAGACCATTCCCGCAGTCTGTACTGCAAATATTTCTGTGGGAAAGAGTGGGGAAGAGTGGAAAATTATAATCTGTCTGTGGACACCAGCATTTTTACCAAGACCCAGACGGTAGAATTGATTTTATTTGCCCTGCAAGAATTAAAGGAGAAAACAGAAAATGCCTAAAACACGCGCACAATCCATCTTTTTTACAGCCATTACCGCCTGGATGATGGTTTACATTATGACGTTATATAACACCGTGCTTGCCTCCGGCACCTTTACCAATGCCACATTCCTGGTTGCCCTGAAAAGCATGTGGGTTGAATTTATCATCATATTCCTGCTGGCGTACTTTGTATCGGGAAACATTGCCAAACATTTTGCCTTCCGCGTGGTACAGCCGGGGGACCGCCCCATCTTTATTATTTTTGCGATTCAGATCTTTACCGTTGTTTCCCAGGTGGCTTTTGCCAGCATTCTTGGCGTATATCACGGCTTTGGATTTACGTCTAATTTCCTGCCGGATTATTTACTGACCTATTGCAGAAACTTTGTGATGGCGTTACCGGTACAACTGTTTTTGGTGGGACCTTTGGCCAGATTTATCTTCCGCTCTGTCTTTTTGAAGGGTGCGCATTTCCGGAGCACCAATGAAATTCAGAATGCGGATGAAAAAATTACAAAAAAGACGGACATGGTATAATAAATTTGTTATAATTGAAGAAGTTGACTACTGTCAAAAGCTAAAGGAGCCTTGAACGGAGGAAGAAATGATCTCACAAATTTTAGCGTTAGCCATCTTCTTAATTATGTTTGTCCTGATTATTCTGGATAAAATTGAACGCCACTGGGTAACTTTGACTTGCGGTGCAGCAACTTCTATCCTGGTATTTGGATTTTCTATGCACAGCTTGGATGCCTTTTTGGAAACTTTAAATGTTCGGAACATTTTTACAGTAGGTTTCTGGTATGACAAATCCGGTGCAGCAGAAAGTACCAGTGGTATTAACTGGGCCACTATTTTATTCCTGGCCGGTATGATGATTATGGTAGAAGGTATGGCTAAGGCTGGCTTCTTCCGTTGGCTGTGTCTGACCATTGCCAAAGCGGTTCATTACAAGGTAGTTCCCATTTTTATTACCTTTATGATTATGTCTTTTGTACTGGCCATGTTTATTGATAGCATTACGGTTATTTTGTTCCTGGCAGCGGTTACGGTAGAACTGGCACAGCTGCTGAAATTCAACCCGATTCCGATGATTTTGACAGAAATTTTCTGTGCTAACCTGGGCGGTTCGGCCACTATGTGCGGAGACCCGCCAAACATCATTATTGGAACCTCTTTGAAATATTCCTTTACTGCATTTCTCACAAATACCGGTCTGATGGCAGGCGTTTCCCTGATTGTTGTAATTTTGTATTTTTATCTTTGCTACAGAAAACAATATGCAGCGGTAGAAGGCGTAGATCAGGAAACCATTGCAGGACTTGCTCCGCATACGGCAATTACCAATAAAAAAGCATTTATCATCAGCTGCGTTATCTTCCTTGCAGCGGTAGTATTGCTGATTACCCATGCACAAACTGGGTTAACGGTAGCCTTTATTGGCGTTGTTATTGGTCTGATTACTCTGGCAGTTTCCGGGAAAGGCGCAAAGGACGTTTTGAAGGGTGTGGATTATAAAACCCTTCTGTTCTTTGTAGGCTTGTTTATGGTTGTCGGCGGTCTGGAAGAGACCGGCGTACTGGAATTGGTGGCACAGTTCATTGAAAAAGTCAGCGGCGGCAACATGATGCTGATGATTGCCATTATTATCTGGATATCTGCCATTGCCAGTGCCTTTGTAGATAATATTCCGTTTGCAGCAACCATGATTCCGGTTATTAAAACCCTGGCAGCAACCACCGGCGCAGACCTGTCTGTTCTTGCCTGGACGTTGGCAATGGGAACCGATATCGGTGGTAGTGCAACCCCAATTGGTGCCTCCGCTAACGTAGTGGGAACTTCTATTGCCTCCAGAGAAGGGTATCCCATCAGCTGGAAACAATATTGTAAAGCATCGGTACCGGCCGTTATCATTGTTATTTTAATTTCCATGGGCTGCATTTATCTTCGTTATTTATAATGTGAGGTGACAAGATGAAAGAACAACTCATTATTGCGTTAAGCCGTGAGCACGGCAGCGGCGGACATGTCATTGCAGAAAAACTGGCGGAACAATATCAGATTCCGTTTTATGACAAAAACCTGCTAAACCATATTGCAGATGAGAAGTCCGTTAACGTGGCAGAATTAGACAAATATGATGAAAAGCCGCGGCATAAGCTGTTTACCCGGACCATAAGAGGATATACTAACTCGCCAGAGGAAAACATTGCCCAGATGCAGTTTGAGTTTCTGAAGCGCAAGGCGGATGCCGGGGATTCTTTCGTCATTGTCGGACGGTGCGCAGAGCATGTGCTGCGGGACAACCCCAACATGATCAGCATCTTTGTTCTTGGCAACACGGAAACTAAAATTGTCCGTATTATGGAGCGGGACGAAGTGTCCCGGGAAGAAGCGGAAAAACTGATGCGGCAAACGGACAAAGAACGCAGTTCCTATTACAATCACCATTGCCCAAGTAAGTGGGGAAATGCCAGGAACCACGAACTGTCCATCAACAGTAGTAAGCTGGGACTGGATGAGACGGCACGTATTATTGCTGAGTACATTAACAGCCGGCGAAAATAACCGGTGGAACTAAAAGATAAGAAAAAGCCGAAAGGGCCCCTTTCTTTCCTTGAAGGGTGGATCCTTTCGGCTTCTTTTTGTGCTTTTTTACGGTTTCCTCTTTTCGTTATCTACAGATGTTGTGTTGGAGGTAGAGGTAGCCCTCTTATTGAGGATGATGGATACAATGGCCAAAATGGCGCAAATTAAGCACCAAGTCGCCCAGATGATAAGATCTGTGAAAATACCATATCCAATGTAGCCAAACAAGGCGGCTAATCCAAAAAGGATAATGAGGGCAATATTGCCGCCTTTCTTTTCTGAGTTCCGTGTGACAATGGATACCACACCGCCAACCAACATTAGGATGGCAACTACAATGCCAATGGAGCCGGAAACATCATCTTCGCTTCCAAGAGCACTTGCAACGCCTGCTGCACAAGATTGAAAAACGACAAAAATAAATAAAACAACGGATAGGATGCCAGAAACTAATTTCCAAATTTTCATAAAATCACCATTTACTGTACAACAAACTCAATGCGCGTACTGGTAAGCCAGTCGGTTTCATATTCTAAAACAATGCTCTGTGCACTTTCTGGAACAACGAAATATACATTTCTTCCAGTGGCTTTTTTTCCGGAAGAAAGAGTGTCCGAAAAGCCGGAATCATCTGTGTAGTAGAAGCTGTTGCAACTTTCGTTGTCAGCAAAGCAGGAGAAGGAATACGCATCTGCCAGGAAATCAGAATCTCCATCGTTGGCAAAATCAAAGGTGGCTTGGATTACTTTGCTTCCTTCCGGAATTTCTTCTTTTGCATATTCACTATATTCTGTGAAATTAGTGTTTACAGAGGTTAGGGTGATTGTTCGCCCATCTTCTGTATAGGATTCTCCAACAGTAAAACTGGTCTTCTTGGAGCTGTCATTTGTTTTCGTGTCATCTGTGGAATCTGTGCTGCTGCAGGCTGCTAAAGAAAGAATTGCTGCCAGTGCAACCACGAATGCGATGATTTTTTTGTACATATAGTTCTCTCCTTTTCAAAGTGAATACTTGAATACTTGCCAATGGGCTGGCAAATATTTGTTTGTATTTTCATTATAGAAAAAGGAGAAATGAAAAAGGTGTGCTGTCAGCACACCTTTTAAAGATTCCCGTCAAGTACAATGAAGATGCTTCCAAGGAAGAGAAAAAAGATCGTCAGAACGCCCTGAAACAGGATCTTACCACCGCGGGATCCGTTTTTAATAAAAGGAATATTTCCAACCCATTGTCGGAAATCAGTCCAAATAATAACTGGGGCATAAAAGTAGATTCCGAAGGCAAGACCTGTATAAAGCCGACTCAGAAAAGTATGACTGGCTACAAAAACCAAGCCCAACCAAAGAAGTCCGCTAATGATATAGTAGATAGTGGCAACAGCTTTATGCCAGCAGATATTATGGCGGAAGCCGGGAAGTTTCCGGTTGTCAAATACAGGAACCCCCGTTTGTAAAGCGACTAACTCTTTGGAGAGATCTTCCACACTAGGGTACCGTTGGTTATCATCTATTTGTGTGCATTTTTGGATAATAGATTGGAGCGGGCCAGTAGCAGTCTTTTGATTTGGCATGGAGCCGGTAAGACAATAGTTTAACAAGACGCCGACGGCGTATATGTCGGATTTGTTGGTGGTCTGATGGAACCCATACTGTTCTGGCGCGGCAAAGCCTTGTGTGCCCAAAATCTGGGTGTCTGTCTCACTTCCTTCTTTGACAATACGACTAATGGCAAAATCAATCAATTTGATTTGCTTGTCCGGCATTAGTATGATGTTGTTGGGAGTAACATCTCGATGGACAAGGCCTTTTTGATGTAGATCCTTTAATCCGTCACAAACCTGAAGAACAAGGGAAATGGCTTCCGTTTCTGTCAGCGGGCCACTTTCTTGCAAATGGGTTTCCAAGGTTTGTCCCTTTACATATTCTCGAACCGCATACAAGTGGTTTTGATATACCGTGGTTCCCAGTACAGTAGCAATGTGTGGATTGCTGATTTTTTGTAAATTCTTGTAAATTGGAATTTGATCGGCTTCCATCTGCTTAAATATACAAAGTACGTGGTCCATGCTTACCAACATGGTTTGTTCGTTATAAATCTGAACGATTTCCATGGGGGTCCCCTCCTTTGTCTGATAGGACCTATTGTAACCCAAAAGAGGAAAAACAAGGTCCCTTTTTTAGTACTCTGTAAAGGATGAATAGAAAATGGGAAAAAGTACCGAAGAGTTGTTAGCCATATTAAAAAAGAAGAATCATTATGCTGACTTCTTTCAAAAAGAGGTCGGCGAACTAGACTTTTCCTCGGTAGAAGAATATCTAAACACGTTGCTGACGGAAAAGAATTTAAAAAAATCTACAGCAATTAACCAGAGCGGTTTAGAGCGTAGCTATGCCTATCAGATCTTCAATGGCACAAAAGTAAATCCTTCTAGAGATAAAATTTTAATGCTGGCGCTTGGCATGGGCCTGACTTTTGAAGAAACGCAAAAGTTACTGAAAATATGCAGGCTTCCTCTTTTATACGTTCGGGATCTAAGAGACAGTATGATTATCTTTGCTATTGAAAAGAATATCAATCTGATAGATCTAAACGAACTACTAAGCGATTACGGTCTGGATTTGCTGGAATAAAAATTAGCTCTGGTGCCGGAAGCAGGCCTCATAGGAGGCTTGCCAGGCGGCAAGTTGCTCTGGGTTGTATTTGCTTGGAATTTGGTAGGTGACCAGGGCTGCTTTTCCGGCCTCTTTGAGGTGAGATGCTAAATCGCGCAGGAAAGAGAAGTGTGTCAGCAGCTGGAACAGGGAGCCGGGAAGGTAGCGCAGGACGATTCGGAGACAGCCCATTCCATTAATCCGTTTGGTAATTAAGTCGGTGATGGCTTCTACCAGCGGGGTGGGAGCCACCTTGGTAAACAGCCAGTTGATCAGGTCATCATCTACGTTCAGGACCCAGCGTTTCAGCACATCAATGGCGGAGAAAATCCAGGCTGTTTTGTGGAAGTACCGGGTCTGATAGAGCCAGAGGTTTTCTGCTGTTAACTCTTTTTTATACAACCCGTTGGTGTTGACTACGTCTGCCAGGATTTTGCCGGCCTTCATGGAAGCCTCAATGCCGGACCCCATGATGGGAATGGTCATGTAGGCGGAATCTCCCACGGCGGCATATCCGTCTGCTACCAGGCGAGACAGTGTGTATCGTGTACCAATAGGAATCCACCGACCCGGAACAACAACTTCATCTGTTACCATAGGGTGCTTTTGTTTTAGATCGGCCAGCATGGTTTCCGTCTCTTCTTTTGAGAGACCGCCAATGCGGCCGATTAAAATATCTACGTTGTTTTCCGGACTTATGTTGCACCAGCTGATGCCAACGCCGCCCATATGTTTTAAGTACATACAGGAACGGGCATCCGGGTAGGTTGGTATAGGCGTGCCTTCTTTCATTTTGAAAAAGGCACGGTAAGCAGTCATGTTGTCATCCGGGGCGGACTGGGCCTGGATGCCGAACTTGGCCGGAACCTGCCCGCGGAACGGGGAGGTAAGGCCGGAGGCATCAATGACCAGGTCGGCTGGAAAGCGGCCGTCTGCCGTGCGTACGCCGATGACTTTGTCCTCTTGTAGAAGCAGCTCTTGCACGGGGCTGGCATAACGAATCTTTGCACCTTCCTTGGTGCAAAGGTCTGCCAGCCACAGGCTTAGCTCGTGTCTCCGGATGGACATGTCATACCCTTCCGGATTCGGTGGGAAATGGGTTTTTACCGTTCCGTCCGGAGACACCCAGTCCCATGTGTTCATCTGGGTGTACAACTCCTTCGGCGGGAGCGGCAGGCCGACGGCCTTATAGGTGCCCACCACCATGTCATCCGTCCACGGATAACTGACATCCACTTTCTTTTGCTTTTCAAAAATGGTTACTTTATGGCCGCCTTTGGCCAGGTAATACGCAGCCACCATACCGCCTTGGCCCATGCCGATAACTGCAATCTTATATTTCTTTTTCAAAGTCTACTCCTCCTATTGTGAATTTCCGAATGTTAACATTATCTATCATACCACAAAATGCTGAATTGCACGGGGCTTGTGTGATAAGATAAAGATGTGAAAAGAGGTGCATTATGGAAAAGCGGTATAAAGGCCTTGTACCTCATCAGACAATTTAAGGTTGAGAAAGGAGCGCTTCCTATGTTAGTTACTTTACTTATTTGTGTTATTTACTGGATTTACGATGGCCCAGTGAAAGAGGCAGAAAAGGGCTGGCCTCTGTTTTTCTCTGTTGCCAGTCGGGTTTTGACTGTTGTTACAGCAGTTTCCATGTTTGCACTGCTTGCCTTTCTTTTGTTTGGCAACCTGGATTCCATTGTAAATACCATAGAATCATTCTTTTACTCTACGCAGTATGCGGGAGAAATCTAACGAAGGAATGTAAGGAAAGGCGTCCAAGTAAAAATAATCTAAAGAAAAAAGAGCTTGTTGCAAATACCGCAACAAGCTCTTGCTTTTCTGTTTTGATGGTTACATGGTGGCCAGACCGGATACGGCCAAAATGATGACTGCCAGCGTCATGACAATGTGGCAGCCGAAAATGGCGGGAATGCCATACACAAAATTTTTCTTTCTGGTCTTATGATGGAAGACCTGCATGGCAACGTAGGCGCCAACAGCTCCGCCCAACCAGGCCAGTGTAAACAGTACCCATTCCGGAATCCGCCACTGCTGGTTTTCTGCTTTTTTCTTGTCCCAGAAGAAGACTAGGGCAGTAATGATATTTATAAGAACAAGGTAAATAGCAAAACGCATAGACTGTCTCCTTCTTTTTCAGCTTAAATCCGTAAGCATGATACCAAAAAGGAGCGGGAAAGTCCACCGCTTCCTTTTAAACACGGTAAAACTGTGCTAAACTCCCATGTAGTAGATTACAGAAAAGAGGACGGTTTATGCAGGAGCCTAACGCCTGCCCGTTGCGAAAGAAATGCGGCGGGTGCCAATTGCAGCACTTAAGTTATGCAGAACAGCTGCAATATAAACAGAATAGGGAAGAGTATCTTTTGGGCCGTTTTTGTAAACCGGAACCCATTCTGGGTATGAAAAATCCAACCCATTACCGGAATAAAGTACAGGCAGCGTTTGCTTATGATGCAAGGCACCGAAGAATTATTTCCGGTGTGTATCAGTCTGGGTCCCACCGCATTGTGCCGGTTAACAACTGCATGATTGAAGACACGGTGGCGGATAAAATTATTACGGATATCCGTGCTTTAATGCAGGACTTCAAATTTACGGCATATGATGAAGACAGTGGACGTGGCTTTGTCCGTCACGTACTGGTAAAACGCGGCTTTACCACCAACCAGATTATGGTGGTTATTGTCTCCGGAACACCCATCTTCCCGGCCAAGAATAATTTCCTGAAAGCGTTATTAAAACAGCATCCGGAAATTACCACGGTCATCCATAACGTCAATCCCTACCATACAAACCTGGTGCTGGGAAAACAGGAAACCGTACTATACGGAAAGGGCTACATTGAAGATGAACTGCTGGGGTGCACGTTCCGCATTTCGGCAAAAAGCTTTTACCAGATTAATCCGGTGCAGACGGAGGTTCTTTACCGGACAGCCATAGAGTATGCCGGACTGACCGGAACAGAAACCTTCTTTGATGCCTACTGCGGAACGGGCACCATTGGCCTGATTGCCGCCACCATGGGGGCCGAGAAGGTCATTGGCGTAGAGCTGAACAAAGACGCTGTAAAAGACGCCAAATACAACGCACGGCGCAATCAGATCCAGAATGCCGCGTTTTACGTCGGTGATGCCACGCACTTCATCACCGAAATGGCACAGGCCGGTGAAACAGTGGACGTGGTTATGATGGACCCGCCACGGGCCGGCTCCACCGAAGCTTTCCTGACGGCCTGCGCCAAACTGGCACCGAAGCGCCTGGTCTACATTTCCTGTAACCCGGAGACGCTGGCCAGAGACCTCCGCTTCCTTAGCAAAAAGGGTTTCCGTGTCCAAAAAATCCAACCAGTCGACATGTTTCCTTTCACTAGCCACATTGAAACGGTGGTATTGCTGTCACGCGTTCAGAAGTAAGGTGCGAAAATAAAAAGAAAGTAGAGAAAATGAAATGCTGAAAATACGTATGGCTACTCCAAATGATATAGATGCTATTGGAACCATATATGAAAACATTCATGATGAAGAGGAAAAGGGATTAACTACAATCGGTTGGGCTCGGAATGTGTATCCAACCAGAAAAACGGCTGAGAATGCTTTAGCAAGAAAAGATTTGTTCGTCATGGAGAACGAAGGCAAAATTGTAGCAGTGGCTGTAATTAATCAGATTCAGGTAGACGAATATAAGTATGCAGCCTGGAAACATGATACAGGGGATGATGAAATTATGGTGCTGCATGGATTGGCAGTTGATCCCCATCAAAAGAGTAAAGGGTATGGAAGCGCGTTTGTAACCTTTTATGAAAAATACGCGAAAAAGCATGGATGCCCTGCTCTTCGTATGGATACAAATG
The DNA here is from genome assembly GCA_963600825.1 of Bacteroidaceae bacterium. Lineage (GTDB taxonomy): Bacteria > Bacillota > Clostridia > Oscillospirales > Acutalibacteraceae > RUG420. The sequence goes on from CAVCCW010000005.1 coordinate 58,816, forward strand.
AGAGAAATGAAAGAGCAAGAGCTTTATACCAACGGTTAGGCTATGAAGAGGTTGGAATTGTTGACTGTATATTTAACGGGATTCCGAATGTACATCTGGTGTGCCTTGAAAAATATTTGCAGTAGAGGAATAAAAGTAAATACAGGACAAAGTATATTCTCACAAACAAAAAATTGACCTTTCGTCCCAAATTGGACATAATTGGACGAAAAGAAGACGCACTGGATACCGATATTCTAAATCTTGCTGCGAAGATTCATGAGAGCAACGAGTACATTCCAATTCGTCCAGCCTACATACTTCAACTTCATCGGGATCTTTTAAAGAGAGCAGGATTCTCTTATGGCGGACATTTTAAAAATGTTCAAAACTACATTAATGAGACAAAGTCCGATGGAACGGTAGTTACAAGATTTACGCCACTGCATCCATCCGTTTAATGATGACAATGGAAGAATGAGCAGATTGCTTACATTGCTTCTTTTGTACAAGAGCGGATACAATGTGGGGAAATATATAAGTATTGAAAGACAGATAGAGAAAACGAAGGATCGTTATTACGATGCGCTTGAAGAATCAGATGCTGGATGGCATGAAGAAGAAAATAATCCAACACCATTTATCAGATATATGCTGCAGGTAATTTTGGCTTGCTATACAGATTTTGAAGAGCGAGTCGGAATAATGACTGAAGGTGGAAGCGGTAGTACGGCATATGATATTGTCAAAAAGTATGCTGAAGAAAAAATTGGCAAATTTACAGGGGCAGATGTGGTGTCTCATTGTCCGAGCATAGGAAGGTCTTCTGCTTTGGCAGCATTAAAAAGACTAACTGAGGAAGGCTTTGTCATCAGAGAAGGTTCTGGTAGAAGCACATTTTATGTTCGTGCTGATAAATGAAAGAACAGGAAATGAATGGATATGGAAATAAAAATTCGCGCTTATGAACCGAAGGATGCTGCTGCGGCCTGCGCCATCTGGAACCAGGTGGTAGAGGACGGAATAGCATTCCCGCAGGAAGAGACCTTGGCGGAGGCCGAGGGAAATGCGTTTTTTGAATCGCAGACCTACACCGGAATTGCGGAAGACGTGGACTCCGGAAATGTGGTGGGTCTGTACATCCTGCATCCGAATAATGTCGGGCGATGCAGCCATATTGCCAACGCAAGCTACGCCGTAAAAAAGGATCTCCGCGGTGTGCACATCGGGGAAAAGCTGGTAAAAGATTGCCTTCAGCAGGCCAAAATTCACGGCTTTCGGGTCCTGCAATTCAATGCCGTAGTGGCCGGTAACATTCATGCGCAGCACTTGTACGAACGTCTTGGCTTTACTAAGCTTGGCAGAATCCCGGAAGGGTTCCGTTTGCCGGACGGCACCTATGATGATATTTTTGTTTACTATTATTTACTGGAAAACAGGAAGAAATAAAAAATGCCGGCTGCAGAACTGCAGCCGGCAAAGTACTAAGTTTATAGTAGAATTTGGAGAGAGGGGAAACCTTTCCGGGAAGCGGCAGAGGCCGCTTTATTTTTTAAACCACCCGGAAAGCAGGTCTTTAATCATTTTGATTGCATTTTCAAAAATGCTGCTGTTAAACAGGGGGTCCAGATCCGAAGAAGAACTGTAAGTTACCGGTGTTTTAGAATATTCCGAACCGGCAGCGAATGTGGGTACAACAAGGCTAAACGCCATTGTTGCGGCTACGGCAGATGCCATAATCCGTTTTCCTAATTTATTTCTCATTATGTCACCTCTTAATGGATGCGGTTGTTAGTAGAGTCTCTCTCCGAAAACTTGTACAAACAAAAAGTAGCAAAATAGGTGAGGCGTTCTGTATCAGTCCTCCTTTTGTTAAGGCAGCAACTTTTGCTGAATTCATAATTTATTTTTATACTCAAATTATAACTTTTCACGTCGCTTTTTGTAAGAATAAAGTACAAATGAGCACAAAATAGCGAAATTGTGACGGCTCCATTTTTGGGGTATTCTCATATGGCTATAACGTGATATAATTACTTTCAATATGCAAAAAGAGGATTACAAAATGGAGATTTTGTAGTGACGGAGATTTGAAGAAGGAGAGATGACATGAGTTCAAACAATGAAAAAGCCAAGCGGGGGAGCTTTACCGGCGCTATTGGCTTTGTTATGGCTGCTGCGGGTAGTGCGGTTGGCCTTGGAAACATTTGGCGATTCCCGTATTTGGCCGCTAAGAACGGCGGAGGAACCTTCCTGGTTGTTTATCTTGTTTTGGTGTTGACCTTTGGCTTTGCACTTTTGACAACGGAAATTGCTTTGGGACGGAAAACCAGACAGGGTCCGTTAACTGCTTATGGAAAAATAAATAAGAAGTTTGCTTTTACCGGCTTCTTTGCATGGATTGTTCCTATTATTATTCTTCCGTATTATTGCACTATTGGCGGATGGGTTTTGAAGTATCTGGCAGTCTTCTTGACTGGGGATGGCGCAAATGCAGCCACAGACGGATATTTTACCAGCTACATTACCGGTCAGGGTGCCCCTATTTTCTGGATGATTCTTTATCTTGCCATTACTGCTTTCATTGTTATTGGCGGGGTGGAAAAAGGCATTGAAAAATACAGCCGGATCTTAATGCCAATTCTGGTAATCTTAATTATCGGAATTTCCATTTTTTCATTAACATTGTCTTACACAGATGACTCCGGCGTTACCAGAACCGGTCTGCAGGGACTTCTGATTTATGCGGTCCCGAACTTTGAAGGGATGACCGCAAAAAGCTTCTTCCTAATGGTTATTGACGCCGTCGGGCAGTTGTTTTTCTCCATTAGCGTAGCAATGGGTATTATGGTTGCTTACGGCTCCTATGTTCCGAAAGAAACCAACTTAATGAAGTCCATTAACCAGATTGAGTTCTTTGATACTTTAGTTGCTTTCCTGGCTGGGTTAATGATTGTTCCAGCTGTATTTACCTTTATGGGAACAGAGGGCATGTCTGCCGGTCCTGGATTGATGTTCGTATCTTTGCCAAAAGTATTTGATGCAATGGGATGGGTTGGCCGCCCAATCGGTGTACTGTTCTTCCTGATGGTTACCTTTGCAGCCGTAACGTCTTCTGTTTCCATTATGGAAGCCATTATTTCCGGCCTGATGGACAAATGGCACTGGTCTCGTACAAAGAGTGCCATTGTGGTTACTGTATATTCAGTCGTTATGGGTCTGATTGTTTGCTTCGGCTATAACATCCTGTACTTTGAACTGCCACTGCCAAACGGCACCACTGGCCAAGTCCTTGATCTTATGGACTATATCAGCAACAACATTCTTATGCCGTTGGTTGCTCTGTTTACCTGCATCCTGTTTGGTTGGGTTGCCGGTCCGGAAACCATTACGGATGAAGTAACCCGCAACGGTGAAAAGTTCCCGCGGAAGATTCTTTACAGAATCATGGTTCGCTACGTGGCACCACTCTTCCTGATTGCTTTGTTGCTGCAATCCTTTGGCCTTCTTGGCTAATCATCCATGCATACGGCGTGCTAATGGAAATGCGCTATGCCATAGAAAATATGCTAATGGTTGTTTAAACTATGCAATAGCAACTAAGGCATGCAATAGCAACTAAGGCATGCAATGGAAACCATGGAATGCCTGTGGCAATCCAAAAAAATAAAAAGAAAGCCTGCTGTAGGGTCCTAATGTCCCTGCAACAGGCTTTTTTGCAATCAGATTTTTCCTTTTTCTTTCTTTTTTTTCGGCGAGTCAGCTCTTAGCTACGCGGCCTTCCTGGCAGGCAGCAACTGAAGCTGTGTCCGACATTTGCCACAATAAACAACGGCTGACTGCCGATTTCCAGTTGAGCCAACTCTTTTTGTGTGGCAAATTGCCGCTGACGTACCGGTTTGCCACACGAACTCTGCTTTATTGTGGCAAATGAAGTTGTAGCCCAACATTTGCCACAATAAACAACGGCTGACTGCCGATTCCCAGCTGAGCCAACTCTTTTTGTGTGGCAAATTGCCGCTGACGTACCGGTTTGCCACACG
>CAVCCW010000006.1:0-58793 GCA_963600825.1 Bacteroidaceae bacterium
CTGCCGGAACAGATTCCAGTCCTTCTTGCGATAAATATATCCGGGCTTATGCTGCTCCATAAAAGAAGAATCTACGCCCTCTTTCAGGAGTGCTTTTACCGTCAACGGATCAATTTTGGTTCCCGGGGACATAACAGCGGAAGAATGCACTTCCACCTTTCCGTTTAAGTCCGGATCCTCTGCAATCATTTTGCGAAAGAGATAGTCACAATACGGACTGCGGCACATATTCTGGGAGCAAATAAATAACACTTGATACATAAAAGAATTTCCTTAGCTGTTCAGCATGGCAAATGCTTTCTTATTGTTCTTGTACAGAGTCTTGAACACTTCAAAATGATGATCATAAATTGCCTTGTTTTCCGGATTTGGAAGATAAGTATGGGTTGCCGGAATAAAGTTACGAACATCTTCCAGGTCCTTAATCAGACCAATACCAACGCCAACAACAGCAGCTGCACCAACAGCACCAACATTCTGTGGGTCTGCAACGGTTTCAATCTTGCGGCCGGTAATATCAGCCAAAATCTGGCAGGTAACAGGAGACAGTGCACCACCGCCAACAAAGCGGATTGGATCGGAAGTTGCGGTCTTCTTGGAAGAGGCTTCCAGCATCCAGCGTTGGTGGTAGCATACGCCTTCTACTACGGCACGGAACAGATCAGACTTTCCGGTATCAATGTTCAGGTTGAAGAACATACCGGCAGCATTCGGGTCTTCAAACGGGCAACGGTTGCCGTGCAACCACGGAGTAAAGATAACGCCGTTAGCACCGGCCGGAACGCTGTCAATAACCTGACTCATGTAATCATACAGGCTGGTATATTCTGCTTCATAGTTTTCATTGGATTCGGTAACATCGTGCTTTTCCAGATAAATGCCAACTTCATCAGCGGCAATATGATTCTTGCACCAGTCTAAGCACTTACCGGCGGTTTCCATTTCAGCAAAATAGTTGAAGTAACCCGGCTGTGCACCAACAATAGCGGCAATCATGGCGGTAACATCTACCATTTGCTTGTCTACAACGGTGGAAACCCAACCGGAAGTACCGGAATAAATATGGGTGTCGCCTACGCGTACACTACCGGCACCAACGCCGATCAGGGAAGCGTCTCCGCCACCACCGAAGACCGGAGTGCCTTCTGCAAGGCCAAGGTCTGCTGCTGCTTTGGCAGTCAGTCCGCCAACTACTGCTGTGGAGTCTACAATTTCTGCAAGGTGATCCATATTAATGCCCATCATCTTGCAGACCGGTTCGCACCAACCCTCATGACCCTTACGTGTGTCATAGAGTAACTCGCCAAAGGCAGAGTCCGGCGTCATAATAAAGCGGCCGGTCATACGGCCGATCAGATACTCTTTTACATCTAAGATTTTGTAAATCTTGGCAAAGATTTCCGGTTCATGGGCTTCAATCCATTTGTATTTCCAGATTGGATCCTTTACAGAGCTGGAAACTGCACCGGTGTAATACAGGTAAGGAAGCAACTTTGTAATATTAGCGCCGGCAACCTGAATGCCGTTGGCAATTCCCTTTTTGATTTCTTCTTTGGCGCGCTGATCCATATAGGACATGGGCCGACGAAGGGCATTGCCTTCCTTGTCAATGACAATTAAGCCCTGCATCTGGGAGCAGAAAGAAATTCCCTCAATTTTGTCCGGGTTTACACCGGTCTTGTCCAGAATTTTCTTGGTGGTTTCTGCCATGGCACCCCACCACTCTTCGGTATCCTGCTCTGCACCACCGCCTTCTACTAAATAGAGGCCGTAACCCATGGATTCGCCATCCACAAGCTTGATTGTCTCGTCAATTTCAAAAAGACAAGTCTTAACCCCGGTAGTACCAATGTCATAAGCAATTACATATTTGCCCATAGGTTTGTTTCTCCTTTACCTTTTCAAGAATCATTTTCCAAATTTTTTAACGTCTTCATGTTCAAACGTGAAGGCGGATTCTAAGAATTTCATAATTTCGCGAATGACTTTTTCATCATCGTCAAAAACATCTTCTCCACAGAAAACTTTCATTCGTTCTTTATAGTAGTCACAGCTATAAGAAAACTGCAGGGTAGTAATGATGCTGTCAAAGAAAAAAGTAAAAGCGTCCAGATCACAATCGGAGCGAATCTGGCCGGCATCTCTGGCGTTTTTCAAAACGTCTACATAAATCTTGTGGGAAATACTTTCAATCCGCTTGGAGTAGTGCTCGGCAGCATCTGCAGAAGAAAGCTTGGTAATTTCATTGTATAGTTTCAAATATTTTTCGTTTTCCCGAGAGGTTCTTTGTACTGTGCGAACCAGCTGCTCCAGCATATCCATCAATTTGCCGTCGGTAGCCACAATTTCATTCAGTGCATTGTCCATAACGGAAATGGCCTCGTCCATGCAGGTAATGAACAGGTCTTCTTTGGTTTCAAAATATTTATACATTAAGCCAACACTCATCCCGGCCTTTTTGGCAATAACATTGATGTTGGCATTTTCAAAGCCGTAGGTGGAGAATTCATCAATTCCGGTTTCAATAACCGCTCTCCGGCGAGCCGGTTCTGCATTGTCAAACGCAGGCTTGTGGTGAACTTCAGACATAAAACTACTCCTTAAATACGAGGATAATAACGGTTCTATTATACGGATATCCGAAAAAAGTTGCAACAACACAAGATTTTTTAACATATGTGCTGATCTAAACTTTCTCTTTTCTTTTCTGTGGAAGAGTGATAAAATGAGGTTTGTAATAGGCGTGAGCTGTCGCTCACACCTCCCACCCAACTGCAGGGAAATACAATTTTGGAGGTAAATTATGGACACAAGATTCGCAATTAGTGAATACCCAGATGCCGTCGCTATTAACAAACAGCTTGACGAGCTGAAATGGGCTCCAATTTATTCAATCAAACGGGACAAACTTGCCGAGTATGAAGCTGAATACTACGGAAAGAAATGTGCCAAATCCAAGGAAATGATTGACATTGCCAAGGAACGCATTCCTGGCGGCGTTCAGCATAACCTTGCTTTCAACTATCCGCACCCGTTGGTTTTCACCAAGGCAGAGGGCGCAAAGCTGTATGACATTGACGGCAATGAATATTATGACCTTCTTCAGGCCGGCGGTCCAACCATTCTTGGTTCCAATGACCCTGTTGTAAAGGAAGCAGTAAAAGACCTTCTGGACACCTGTGGCCCATCCACCGGTCTGTTCCATGAATATGAATATAAACTGGCCAACAAGATTGCTGAATCTGTTCCATCTGTTGATATGTTCCGTATGCTTGGTTCGGGTACTGAATCCTGCATGTGTGCTGCTCGTATTGCCCGTCTGGCAACCGGTCATCAGAACATCATCAAGATGGGTGGTGCTTACCATGGTTGGTCTGATCAGCTTGCATGGTGCATGCGTGTACCGGGCACCCTGAACACCCAGTCCCACGGCGTTCCAATGTTCGTCTTCAAGCACACCCAGTCCTTCTTCCCAGGAGACCTGGAAGACCTGGAAAAGAAGCTGTGGATCAACAAGCACTTCTACGGTGGTACCGCTGGTGTTTACATTGAACCGATTGGTCCGGAATCCGCAACTCGCCCGGTTACCAAAGAATTTGTTAAGGGCGTTGAAACCCTTTGCCATAAGTACGGCGCACTTCTCATCTGCGATGAAGTTGTTTCCGGTTTCCGTATCGGCATGGCCGGTGCACAGGGCTACTATGGCATTGACCCAGACCTGACCATCTTCGGTAAGATTGTTGCCGGTGGTTATCCGGGTGCCGGCGGTGTCGGCGGTCATAAGGACGTTATGGCTCACCTTGGTGCAGGCATTGACGCTTCCGGTAAGAAAGTTAAGAAGGCTATGTGCGGCGGCACCATGGCAGCTACCCCAATCTCCTGCTGCGCCGGTTACACCACCCTTTGCGAAATTGAAAAGAGAAATGCCTGTCAGGTTGCCGGTCAGGCCGGTGATCGCCTTATCAAGGGCATCCAGGACAGCATCAAGAAGTACAACCTGCCGTTCGTTGCATTCAACGTTGGTTCTGTTTGTCACCTGGATACAGTTGCTACCATGCAGCATGAAATTGACTGGACCAAGCTTTGGAAGGTTCCTTCCGTTCTGGACGAAACCAAGGTTCGTCAGGAAGAAATGCAGTACATGGGCGCTGCTTACATGGCAGAAGGCCTTGTTACTCTGGCTGGTTCTCGTCTGTACACTTCTGCAGCTTACACTGACGAAATGGTTGACGACTGTATCGCCCGCTTTGATCGTGTTCTTGCCAACTGCGCAAAGATTGACATGCCGACCAAATAAATAATTCAACTGAAAGGGGAAGTTCTGCACTTCCCCTTTTCTATTACTTACAAGGAGGTACACCCCATGGCTTATGAAGTAAAGGAAGCAAAGGAACTGGTCATTAAGGCCGGCCTTGAGCTCATGGAAAAAGGCTTAATTGCCCGCACCTGGGGCAACGTTTCCGCACGAATTTCCGACACCCAGTTTGTTATTACTCCGTCCGGAATCCCGTACGAAGACCTGACCCCGGAAAAAATTGTTGTTGTTAACATTGCCGACTGTGAATACGAAGGAGACGTAAAACCGTCTTCTGAAAAAGGCGTTCATGCAGACGCTTACCGTCTGCGTCCGGATGTTAACTTTGTCATCCACACCCATCAGACAGCTGCTTCTGTTGCCAGCATCCGTGCCAACAACATCAGCAACCTGCCGGAAGACTGCAGCGTTGTCATCGGTCCCATGATTCCGATTGCCGAATATGGTATTTCTTCCACTAAGACCCTTCGCGAAAACGTTGCCAAGGTTGTTGCTTCTTACAACGCCTGCAAAGCCGTTCTTATGAAGCACCACGGTGCCGTTTGCCTTGGCAAGGACTATGACGAAGCCTTTGCTGTTGCTGACGCACTGGAAAAGGCCTGCCAGGCTGATATTGCCAAGGCAGTACAGGCTAAGGGCGGCGCAGACAAGGATTATGCCGACCTGGCTGACGTATTTACCGAAACCGTTGTTCCGGAAGCAGACAGATCCATTGCATTGCAGGATCTAGGCTCCTCCAAACGGACCGCTGACGGTTTTGTCCTGACCATGAAAGACGGCAGCACTTATGACTGCACCCCATACGGTAACGCCAAAGCCGGCATTGCTCCGCGCTGCGCCGCCGTTCATGCAGAAATTTACAAAAATACAGACGTAAAGTTCATTTCTCAATACACCGCTCCGGAAGCCATTGCCGTTTCCAAAGAAGGGGTAGATGAACCGCTTTACTTTGATGACTTTGTTCAGATTGCAGGCTTCAGTGTTAAGAACTGCGGTTGGGATAAATCTTCTTACCGCAAGCAGGCCATTGCTATTGGCAAGGCCGCTCGTGGTACCAACGCTGTCTTTGTAAAGGGCCAGGGTGCTCTTTGCACTGCTAACAATGAATATGATGCCAAGGCAGTTGAACTGGTTCTGGAAAAAGAATGTCGTGCTCACCTGCTGGCCGGTCTGGTAGATGACGCTGATACCATTGCCAGAGTCGGTGGTATTCTGGAACGCGTTGTTTATGTTGCCAAGTACAGCAAACAGGCTGACAAGTAAATTTCTCTAACGCTATTTTGTGAAAGCGCTTCCGCTTTTACTTAAGCTAAAAGGGGCCTCACGTAAAACGTGAGGCCCCTTCCCTTTTTCTGTTTTTTGTTTCTCTGTTTTACTGCTTTATCGGTATGTCACCCAGATTACAATTACAGATCCAGGAAGCCCATAACTGCAATACCTACCACAATAAGGACAATCATGACATAGTGTTTCCAGGACAGGCGTTCCTTCAGGAAGATTCTTCCCCAAACAACGGATGCTGCACAATAAGAGGAAATCATAGGAGCAGACATGGCCAAGTGTGCAGTATCTGCAATAGCATAAATATAGGCAAACTGACCTGCAGTTTCGCAAACGGCACCAAGGTACTTCGGTGCTTCCATTTTAGGAACCAGCCGATCCTTTTTAATAACTACTACATAAATAAAGCAAACTACGGCGGCTACCAGGAAGGTCAGTTCGTAAGCGCAGTTGGCACTGTCTTCATCCAGAGTTTCCAGTACACGGTTATCTGCAAAGGTTCCAATGGCATCCAATAAACAGTACGCTACCGGCAGAGCTAAAGCAAGAAAGCTTTTTGCATATTTGTAGTTACTCTTTTCCTGTCTTGCTGCACGCAGCTCCGGATCTTCCCGTGCATCTACCACGCCAAGTCCAATGGCGCCAAAGCAAACCAAAGCAATGGCGGCATAAGCCAGCGGGGAATAATCTTCTGTTCCCACAAAAAGCAAGGTCAAAATGGCAACCAGTGCGCCGGAAGAATTGCAAATTGGCGAAGAAACGGAAAGTTCAATATACCGAAGTCCAAAGTAACCTAACGCCATAGAACTGATATAAAGTAAAGATACCGGCAAATAGGTCCAAATAACAGACCAGCTGATTTCCGTACCACCGATCAGAATTTCATAGGCCGCATGTAAGCCCATGACTACACCAACGGCAATGACCATTTTTAAAGGTGCATATTTGTCACTGCTGTCACGGCAACCTATTTTGGAAAAGAGGTCACTGCCACTCCAACAAAGTAATGCAATCAGGGAAAGCCAAAACCACATTCGTAAAATTCTCCTTTGTCACTTTATAAAATAAGACACGTCATTATAGCAAATATCACCTGCTCTTACAATTCAAAAGGCGAATAAAGAACAGAATAAAGCAACCAAAAGAAAAGAGGGAATTCGGCCTGCGCCGAACTCCCTCTTTTTCAATTTTTTCTTACGCTTCTTCGTAATCCAGGCCCTTTTCGTCAAAGAGGTATACTGCTTCCAGAAGGGTACTGATACCGGCTTCAATGGTCTTCGGATCCAAATTATCTTCGGTATCCAGACGAGTGTGATAATACCGTGCCGGAGTGGGATCCATGGCGGCCAGGCAACAAGCCTTCATACCACCCTGGGCCAAGGCAGCGGCATCCGAAGAGCCAAAGAACACATTGGCGTATGGAAGATCAAGGCCAGCTGTCTTGGAAGCTTCCCGAACCAGACCGGCAACCTTCGGATCCAGCTTAACAGTACCGGACATATCTTTGTTATAAATACCCATATCATCAAAGTCACGCAGGGTGTCCGTACAGATGGCAATGGTTTCCACACCGCTGTCATCAAATTCCTTTGCATGTGCTGCAGCAAAGGCCTTGGCACCACGGAGACCAGCTTCTTCACAAGCCATGGAAATGGAAACAACTTCTGTATTTTCAAAGCGAATATCATTGTCAACCAGATACTGCATTACTGCCATGGAAGCAAAAACACCGGTCAGATTGTCATTGGCACCCGGTACTACCAGTTTCCAGTTAAGGAAGTTAATAATCAGCACCATAACCGGAAGGGACAGGAACAGGAAAATCAGAACCAATACCTTCAATACGGTAATTTCCGCAATGTCTGGGATGGCAAGCATCAGAATAGCAATAACCAAATCGGCTACCAGGCATACAATACCGGCAGCAATAACAGCAGTCAGGCAACGGGCACCGCCAAGGAAGGTATAACGCCATTCATAAGCAGAGTCTATGTGACCAGAGAGGATCACTCTTCTCTTGGTCTCCCCTGTTGCCTTTCTGGTGCAAATAACATTGCTGGAATCCCGTTCCGGGAACAGTGGGTCCAGTAATTCTTTATAAAACAGAAATTCACCAAGAATGCAAACAACAGAAACAAGGGTCAAAATCAAAGCCACTACTACAGCCCATGTGCCAAAACCTGGAACAGAGAAAAAGCTGAGCAACATCAGAATGGCTGCTGCCAGCATGCAGATGCCATCAATCAGAACCCAACCCATAAATGCTTTCGGGTGTAACTTAAAGCTTTCCCGTTCTACGGTGTCAGCTGTTCCGGTCATATGTTCCACAATGTAATCCTGGGCTTTCCGTTCGGAATCTTCACCGGATTCCCGCGGACCAACCGTGCCAATAACGGTACGGATTTGTTCTTCTACATAAGCAGTATATTTTTTTAGCTGCTCAGAGAAGTTGCTTACAGCGTCTTTTGCATACATGATGAAACCTCCTAAAAATGAAGCGGCGCCACTACGGTTTTGTAGCGGCGCCGTTAATTACGCTTTTTCAGCTACAATGAAAGACCTGTGATTATTCAAATTCACCGTTTTCAATGTGCTCAAGGCATTTTACAGAAGCAGCATAGCAGTCAGCAAGACCTTTCAGGTTCATATTGTCATAGCTGTCTCTTCTGGTGTGATAATAGTCTTCCAACTTGTGGTTCAGACCGGTAATGTCACCGGCACGGAAGCCGGCCTGGGCAAATGCTGCACCATCTGTTGCGCCGCCAAGAGGAGGAACCATACCCTTCTTTACGAAGACGTCAGTTTCTTCACAGGACTGCATGAACAGGTCATTCAGCGGAGCATCGGTCTTTACGGTACCGTTCAGGTCACGGTAGTTAGCAAGTAAGTATTTCGGATCATGAATGGTATCATAACCGTAAATGTAGGTTGGGATACCATCATTGAACTTAGGATCATCCTTGTGGGCGTCACACCATGCTTTTGCACCACGGAGGCCGGCTTCTTCCGAACCGGAAAGGATGACACCGATTTCGGTGTGTTCCATATCAATGTTGTTTTCTTTCAGATACTTCAGAATGGCAAGGCCCATGTAACAGCCGGACAGGTTGTCATTGGCACCATCTACAATGTGGCGCTTGTCTTTCTTCGGATCCCACCAGGACCAGATGAAGTTCATACCGAACCAGAACGGCAGGAACAGAAGTCCCCATTTAGCCATGGCAGACAGGAAGCCAAGTGCCGGATTAATCAGGTACATAATGGCAATTGCAATGTAATAGAAAACGCCGATTACAGTAATAATAGCGTGTCCTTCAAATCCAACTCCACCAAGGGCATAGTTTACTGGCCATTCCCAAACTGCATCCATATGGCCATTGAAATAAACGCGCTGTTTTACTTCGCCGGTTGGTAACTTGGAAGCCCACATGTTGTGACCAATCTTCTTCGGATACAGTTTATCTACCACTTTCCAATACATTCCGAATTGGAGCACAGCCAATGCAAGACCGCAAACCATAGACACAAGAGCAATTACGCTAAGTGCTGGAGAAGCAACTGCACCGATGGCATTCAGAAAAACCAGAACCAAGCCGATGAATTCCAGAGCCATGGTAATCCAAAGCCATCCCATGAAGGACTGCGGATGTTCTTCAAACTCTTCCACATAGGCTTCGTTACAGTCATACTCATTCAGACACAGGTCTTTAAAGTATTCAGCAGCTGCAAGTTCACCTTCTGAACCGGGGTCACGTTTTGGCAGGGTGGTGCAGACTTTTTTAATGTCATCAATCATCCACTGTGCCGCAATTTCGCGCTCATTAATGAGTTTATCCAGTTTCATTAATCTCTCTCCTATACAAAAAAGATTTTTAAGGCAGGTTGTCCTGCCTTTTTAACACATTACCATTATAAAGTGAATGCTAATACGTGGTCAATCTTCGCGGCTCTTTGTGGATGTAAAAAAAGTGCACGAAAATTCGTACACTTTTCTCAAAAAAGCAGGGTTACTGCTTTGCATTTTTCCTGTATTTGTCTAAAAGTTCTAAATAAAATGGCAGTGCAGGTTCAAAGTTAACCCCATACCAGCAGGCCTTTTCATCGGCCATGCTGGACCGGATACAGGCTAAGGTATAGTCAACAGCCACGGTTAAGGCGTCTCCGGTGGAAAGGCCGTTTTGCTTGGCGCCGAACAGAGACGAGGCAAAAACGTCTCCGGTACCGTGGAACGAAACCGGAACCTGATCATTGTAGTATTCAAAGAAACGGTCGGTTTCTGCATTGTAGGCCATGGCCCCCAGTTTTCCTTCTTCAAAGGAAACGCCGGTCAGGGCCGCCTCTTTGCAGCCGAGGTCTGTCAGGCGCCGCAGTGTGGTTTCTATATAAGAGCGGTCATATCCACTGGGAATATAATCCTGTCCCAATAAATATGCTGCTTCTGTCAGATTAGGCACAATTAAGTCCGCTTCCCCGCAAAGGCTTGCCATGGCTTTGGCAAAGTGTTCTGAAAAACCAGGATACAGCTTTCCATTATCGGCCATTGCCGGATCCACTAAATAAAAGGAACCTTCCTGCTTATAATCCCGGAACAGATCTTTGACCAAACTGATTTGTTCTTCGGAGCCAAGGTACCCAGTATAAATGGAATCAAAAGTAATGCCCTCTTTCTTCCACTGGGCAGATATATCCGGAATGTCATCTGTTAAATCATGGAAGGTAAAGCCTTTAAAAGCTGTGTGATTAGACAGTACAGCAGTTGGCAGGACTGCCGTTTCCACGCCGGCCGCGGAAATAATAGGAAGAGCCACTGTCAAAGAGCATTTTCCGACACAAGAAATATCCTGAATGGTCAAGATTCGTTTCATGATAGGTACCTTCTTTATGTTGGTTTTATTTATGTAGGCATGTGGTATTTATGTTAGTGCATGCACTTTCTGCACTTTTATTTCCCGGAAAACAACTTTTGCTTTCCACTTTGCAACAAGGTGCCAAGCGGAATTTGGGAAAGAATGACGGCCGCAAAAACAAAGGCGCAGCCAAGGTATTCCCGGCCGCTCAGGTACTCTTTCAGCACCACGGCCGACGTCAAAACGGCAAAGACAGATTCCAAACTCATAATTAAGGAAATCAGCATTGGGTTGGCACCCTTTTGCGCCACAAATTGTAACGTATAGGCAAGTCCGCGAGACAAAAATGCAACAAACAAAATAGACAGAAGAGTTGTTTTGTTTCCCAAAAACTGGCTCCAACGGAAATCCGAAAAAAGGAGCGTTCCAATGGTACAAATACAGGCTACCACCAGTGCCTGTACACAAGACAATTTCAGGCCATTGCAATTCTGCCCAAAATGATTAATGCAAAGAATTTGTATACTAAATGCAACTGCACAGGCAATCAGAAGCCAATCGCCTTTTTGAATCTGCCAGGCCGTGCCCGAAGTAATACACAGAAAATACAGCCCTATAACTGCAAGCAAAACCGCAATCCAAATTCGGCGAGGCGCTTTCTTTCCTAAAAGGACAGCAAATACCGGCACAAAGACAACATACAAAGCTGTCAAAAATCCGCTTTTCCCTGCGCCGGACATACTAATTCCTGCCTGCTGCAAAACGGAGGCAGCTGCCATTGGAATTCCACAGGCTACTCCGCCCAGAATGGTCTTCTGAATTTGAAGCTTCTTTTCTTCTGCAGAAAGAGCCTGCATAACACCATTTTTTTCCTGCTGCTTCTTTTTTGCAAAATCCAGAATTATGGAACAGGGTAACAAAAAGAAAAACGCCAACCAGCTGGCAAGCATATTAACGGAAACAGCATCTAATGTTTTGGAGGCCAGTTCCTGCGGCACAAAAGACGCGCCCCAAAAAAGGGTTGCAATAAGCGGAATTACCAAATGCCGGATCCAGTTCATATGTATTCTCCCATTCCAAAATTGTTCAGTCCATTCTAATGCTTTTGTCCGGATTCGGCAAGCGGGTTTCTTTCATGCCCTTCAGAATCAGGCCTCTGGCCCAAAGCGCTTGTTCCTTGGTAGCCGCCGGAACGCCTTTTAAGGCATAGGGCAATCCCAGTTTTTCATATTTTACAATGCCTGCCGTATGGTACGGCAAAACATCTAATGCTTTTATACAATGGTAGGGTCCCAGGTATCGTCCCAAATCCAAAAGAGCTTCCTCCTGCAAAGTCAGGCCCGGTACCACAACGTGCCGAATCCAGGTAGGAATTCCCTTCTCTTCCAGGAAGTCCAGGAAGGCCAGCGGATTTCGATTCGGCTGCCCCGTTAATGCAAAATGTTCTACCGGATTGATGTGCTTAATATCCAGCATTACTAAATCTGTCACCTGCATAAGAGCTTCATATTTTGGCATGGAAGCTGAATCGCTAGGGGTAAAACAAATACCGGATGTATCCAGACAGGTGTGAATTCCCTGCTTTTTGCATTCCGTGAACAATTCCAGCAAAAAGTCCAATTGCAGCAGGGGTTCTCCGCCACTGACGGTAATGCCGCCATTTTTCAAAAATTCTTTCACGCCGTTGTACTCTGCCAATAAGTCCTCTACTGTACGTAAAGTTCCGGCCTTCATCTCCCAGGTATCCGGATTATGACAGTATTGGCAGCGCATGGGACAACCGCATAAAAAAACAACAAACCGGATCCCCGGACCGTCTACCGTGCCCAGGGATTCGGTTGAATGAACGTAACCTTGCAAAATTACAGGGTTTCGTGGAACGTACGGGAGATGACGTCGTCCTGCTGCTCTTTGGTCAGCTTAATGAAGTTTACCGCGTATCCGGAGACACGAATGGTCAACTGCGGGTACTTTTCCGGATGTGCCTGGGCATCAATCAGGGTTTCCCGATTCAGTACGTTTACGTTCAGATGGTGTCCGCCTTTTTCGGCATAACCATCCAGCATATCAATTAAGTTATCTACTTGTTGATTGGTAATCATGGTTGTCTCCTCCTTTTAATATACCGTAGTTTCGCAGCAGCCCTGGTCCAGACCAAGGTCAATGTCCAGGTCGCCCATGAAGACTTCATCTTTTCCTAAGGCGTTCGGAATAATAGAGAAGGTATTGGAAATACCATCCTGTGCATACCGGAATGGCAGCTTGGAAACGGAAGACAGCGAAGAAGCAGCGCCGTGCGTGTCCCGTCCGGACATTGGGTTGGCACCCGGTGCAAGCGGAACACCCTGCTTTCTGCCATCCGGCGTATTACCGGTGTTCTTACCGTAGGTTACGTTAGACGTAATGGTCAGTACGGACATGGTTGGATAACTGTTCCGATAGGTGTGATGCTGACGAATCTTATTCATGAAGACCTTGACAATATAGGAAGCAATTTCGTCTACACGGTCATCATTGTTTCCATATTTCGGGAAGTCTCCTGTTGTTTCGTAGTCTACCACAATGCCGTCGTCATTGCGAATTACCTTTACCTTGGCATATTTAATGGCGCTGAGCGAGTCAGCAACTACAGACAGGCCGGCAATCCCGGTTGCAAAGTAGCGTTTTACGTCTCTGTCATGCAGAGCCATTTGCAGGCTTTCATAGTTATATTTGTCATGGGAGTAATGAACAATGTTCAGAGTGTTGACATACAGTTCAGCCAGCCAGTCCATCATATCTTCAAACTTGGCCATAACGTCGTCATAGTCCAGATAATCTCCTTCTACCGGGCGGTAGGCCGGGCCAACCTGCGTACCAAGGATTTCATCTCGGCCGCCGTTGATGGCGTAAAGCAGGCACTTTGCCAAGTTGGCACGGGCACCAAAGAATTGCATTTCCTTGCCCAGTTTCATGGAAGAAACGCAGCAGGCAATGGCATAGTCATCACCATGGATGCCGCGCATCAGGTCGTCGTTTTCATACTGGATGGAAGAGGTCTTAATGGACATCTTGGCGCAATACCGCTTCCAGTTAATAGGAAGACGTGGAGACCAAAGCACGGTCATGTTTGGTTCCGGTGCTGGGCCCAGATTTTCCAGGGTGTGCAAATAACGGTAAGAGGTCTTGGTAACCAGAGATTTTCCGTTAACAGAAACACCACCGATGCTTTCGGTTACCCAGGTCGGGTCACCGGCAAAAATCAGATTGTAAGACGGCGTACGGGCAAATTTTACCATCCGCAGTTTCATAATAAACTGGTCAATCAGTTCCTGTGCCTGTGCTTCTGTCAGAATTCCCTTCTTCAGATCCCGTTCAATGTAGATATCCAGGAAGGTAGAAGTTCTGCCCAAGGACATGGCCGCGCCGTTTTGCTGCTTTACAGCAGCCAGGTATCCGAAATACAGCCACTGGATGGCTTCTTTTGCATTGGCAGCCGGTCTGGAAATATCAAAGCCGTAAATGCGGCCCAGTTCCTTCAGTTCTTCCAGCGCACGGATTTGCTCTGTCAGTTCTTCACGAATCTGCATGTTTTCTACTGTCATTCTAGTCTTGGCATGCAGCTGTTCGTCTTTCTTCTTCAAAATCAGGTTGTCTACACCATACAGGGCTACCCGACGATAGTCACCGATGATACGGCCGCGTCCATAGGCATCCGGGAGGCCTGTGATGATGTGTGCATGACGAGCCAAACGCATTTCCGGCGTGTACATATCAAATACGCCCTGGTTATGTGTCTTATGATAACGAGTGAAGATATCTACAATTTCAGGATCCACTTTGTATCCGTTGGTTTCACAGGCATCACAGGCCATGCGGATGCCACCGAATACCTGAAGGGACCGCTTCAGCGGCTTGTCCGTCTGCAGGCCGACAATCTGCTCCAGGTCCTGATTAATATAGCCGGCTCCGTGAGAAGTAATGGTGGATACAATTTTGGTATCCATATCCAGCACGCCACCGTTTTCCCGTTCTTTTGCAAACAAATCCAGCACTTCGTCCCACAGCTCCTGCGTAGCCGCTGTCGGCCCCTCCAGGAAACTTTCATCTCCGTCATAAGACGTTACGTTGTGCTGAATGAAGTCGTTTACGTCAATGGCTCCTACCCATTCGCCAGGAATAAAGCCATCCCATTGTGTGTCTACTGAGAATTTCATTATTCGCCAAGTCCTCCAAAAAAATACATTCGCTTCTGTTGCCCTTGCTGAGGAAAACGCGAACGTCGAAGCAAAGGCTTTTCAACAGAAGTTGTTAAGATATTAACAAATAGAATATTCCCTTTCAAGGTATTTTAGCAGGCTTTCACACTGGTTATTTTTCTGCGAAAAAACGCACAAAAAAATAAGAAAGCTTACTACAATTTGTAGTAAGCTTTCCGTGTCTTATTAGAACATTGGACTATACCTTTAATTGAAATAGAGGTTTATTACGAATGTCTTAGTTTAATTTAAACTGTACTTCGGACTCACCCATTTCTAATTATGATCGGAGTCAAACTAATTAAACTTTCGGACTCACCCCTTAGTATTATTGGTACTTTATTATGTTGTCTTCCATACACGTTGGAAGAAATTGTGTTTCATGTTTTAGATTACTGCCGATCCTGCTTTCTTACTACATTTTGTTTGGACACACAGGTTATTCTGTTGTCACCAAAAGTTGGTTGTACTTGAATAAGTTTAGTAGGATTGTTTTGAAAAAAGAATCTATATGAAACTTTAAGATTTCCGTAGCCTTAAAGTTTCGTTTATCTGAACCAGGTATTTTTTATTGAATTCCTGTTAACTGATCTTACTGGGTTCTTTACTGGTCTGAAACTTCAAAGCTACAAGAAATGTACCTCATCCCTGTTCATTGGACTCATTCCTTTCATGTGCCTCTTGGCTTTCTAGTTTGTAGAAATTGTTTTCTCTTTCTGTCTATATCATAGCACGGGACCACTGAAATGCAAGATTTCTAAGCATGTTTGATAGATTTTTCCACATCTGTGAGTTTTTTTGTTTAAGTTTAACTAAGTTGTTTACAATTATCAGAAAAGTGCTACACTTAAGGTGTTGGCCACCTTCCAACAGAAAAAAGCAAAAGAGCCCGTTGCACGGAAACGTGCAACGGGCTTTGGTATTTGGGTTAAATGGAAATTTCGTGAGCCATGCGGTAGATGCCAAGGTCAATGTTCTTGGTCATCAGCAGTCCTTCTTCAATGTCATAGTCTACAATTTCGCCGTTCTTGATGGCCACTACGCGGCTTTCGGTTTCGGCGCCGTCCCGCAGCAGATGCACAGCATAGTTGCCCAGACGGGAAGCATAAACACGGTCCCGCACGGTAGGTGCGCCACCGCGCTGTACGTGACCCAGGATGGTTGCACGGGATTCTACGCCGGTCTTTTCCTGGATTAGTTTTGCCATTTCATTGGCGTCTCCGCAGCCTTCGGCAACAATGATAACGAAGTGCTGCTTGCCGGTGGAAATGGTCTGGCGCATACGGTTAACAACGTCTCTTTCAAAGTCATATTCAAATTCCGGAATCAGAATGGAAGTGGCGCCGACGGCAATGCCGGAATCCAAGGCAATCCATCCTGCCTTACGTCCCATAACTTCAATAACGGAGCATCTGGAATGGGATTCTGTGGTATCCCGTACCCGGTCTACCATGTCCATAACGGTGTTGACTGCGGTGTCAAAGCCGATGGTGTATTCGGTGCAGCCGATGTCATTGTCAATGGTACCTGGGATACCAACAACGGGAATACCGTGACGGGATAAATCCTGGGCTCCACGGAAGGAACCATCACCACCAATAACTACCAGACCTTCCAGGCCCATACGGCGGCACATTTCAGCGGCTTTCCGCACGCCCTGTTCCGTTGTGAATTCCTTGGACCGTGCCGTTCTGAGAACGGTACCGCCCCGTTGGATAATATCTGAAACCGACCGGAGGTTCATTTCACAGGCATCACCGGCAAGGAGCCCTTCGTAGCCGTTGTAAATGCCCAAAACCCGCATATCATTCTGTACGCCGGTACGAACTACGGCACGGATGGCTGCATTCATTCCGGGCGCGTCTCCGCCGGATGTTAAAACACCAATGGTTTTCATAAGTCTTCCTCCAAATCATGCATTTTCGGAAAATTATTATTGCACAGCCTTTTTTCAGTGTCAATCAGTTGGCACGGAAAAACACATTATCTGCGCCTAAAATCCGCTTTAGTTCCTTTAAAAGGCCTTCTGATATCTGGATTCCGCCCAAGGATTTCTGGGTAACATAGGTACCGCTGTCTTTGTAATAAAAGTAAACCGGATACGGGCCTTCCGAAAAGATTTCCAACAGGTTTTCTGCTTTCGGGATTCGTTCATCCTGATTACTGTCAAAACGAAGGAACAGGCCATAATGTTTGTGCTTTGCTTCTTTGCTGTTTTTATTGTTCTCTGTGGCGTCATTTGCTGCGGGGCTCTTTGCCACAGAGCTTATTTGTGCAGATTGCATTCTGTTTCCACTCTGGTTTTTGCGCTTTTCCGATTCTGTCGGAATGCGTTCCAACTTCATGGCCAGTAGTTTTGGCCGTTCTTCGTCTTCAATGGCAAGTCGGGCATGTAAATAGACTACACTGCCCTCTTTTAAAAGCGGGCCGGCATCCTGGCAGGTCTTCGGGAACACAACCAGTTCCATAGAACCACTTAAATCTTCAAAAGTGGCGTTGGCCATGGTGGTGCCGGACTTGGTCAGGCGGAGCCGGATGGCGGTAATCATACCTAAGATGCGGACGTTGTCATTGTCATGATACCGGGAAGTACCGTCCTCTGTGGCTGCCAGCAAATCGGAAATGGCCGCTGTACTGAAAGATTTGGCAACGTCCACATAATCCTGTAACGGATGGCCGGACAGATATAACCCGGTGGTTTCTTTTTCATATGCTAACAAATCAGCTGGTGCAAACTCCGGCAGATTCGGAACCTTGGTGCCAGGTTCTTCTGCTGCGGCCATCCCGTCTAAGTCAAAGAGGCCTAGCTGACCTTCTACGTTGTGTCTGCGGGTGGAATCCAGCTCCGCCAGCAAGTCCGGCAAAAGCATCAGCATCTGACGACGATTCAGTCCGAAGCCGTCCAGAGCGCCACATTTCACTAAGGATTCCATGGCCTTCCGGTTAAAGCTTTTTCCCTGAATCCGTTTTAAGAACGTATAAAAAGAGGTGTACGGGCCGTTGTTTTCCCGTTCCGCCACAATGGTCTGGATCAGGTTGCGACCAAGGCCTTTAACTGCAAGCAAGCCAAACAGAATATTGCCCTGTTCATCTACTGTAAACTCACCGTATCCGGTATTGACGTCCGGCGGCAAAACAACAATGCCTTTGGAGCGGCACTCCGCCACATACTCTACCACCTTGTCTGTCCAATCCAAGACGCTGGTAATTTGGGACGCCATAAATTCCGCCGGATAATGGCACTTCAAATAAGCAGTTTGAAAGGCCAAAGTGGCATAAGCGGCTGCATGGGATTTATTAAACGCATAAGATGCGAAAGAAATCATATCGTCAAAGATAGAATTGGCCGCACTGGCCTGAATGCCATTCTCCACGCATCCGGCCACGAACTTGGTGCGTTCCTCTTCCATGACCTTGTGCTTTTTCTTGGCCATGGCACGCCGAACAATGTCTGCATGGCCAAAGCTGTACCCTGCCAGTCTTCTGCAGATTTGCATGACCTGTTCCTGGTACACAATGCATCCGTAGGTGACTTCCAAAATGTCCTTCAATTCCGGAGTCTTGTACTGTATGTCTTCCGGATGCAATCGGTTGTGCAGGTAAGTAGGAATGGAATCCATGGGACCCGGGCGATACAGCGATGTCAGCGCTATCAGGTCCTCCACCTTTGTCGGCTTAAACTGCATTAAAATATTGCGCAAGCCACCATTTTCAAACTGGAATACCCCTTCGGTGTCCCCTTTTCCAAACATGGCAAAGGTGGCAGGGTCTGTGTAGTCAATGTCAGCTACCCGGAAAGAAGGCTCCTTCTTTTGAATTAGGTTCTCCGCATTTTTTATGACCGTCAGGGTACGCAGGCCAAGGAAGTCCATTTTCAGCAGGCCCAGTTCTTCTAAAGTAGTCATGGTATATTGCGTTACCACGGAATCATCTTTTTTTGCAAGCGGCACATAGTGGTTGACCGGCTCTGCTGTAATAACAACACCGGCCGCATGGGTGGAGCTGTGCCGTGGCATACCTTCTATTTTCAACGCATTGTCTATTAATTGTTTGACTTCCGGATCTTCCTGATACATCTTTTTCAAATCCGGATTCTTTTTGACTGCGCCGGCCAAGTTGCCGGACAGAACCCACGGGATTTGTTTGCACACAGCGTCCGCTTTGCCATAGGCAATGCCCAGCACACGGGCGACATCCCGAATAGCGGCCCGGGCTTTCAGGGTTCCGAAGGTGACAATTTGTGCCACGTGGTCGGCACCGTATTTTTCCGTAACATAGTCTATGACTTCGCCCCGGCGTTCATAACAAAAGTCAATATCAAAGTCAGGCATGGAAACCCGCTCCGGGTTTAAGAACCGTTCAAAGAGCAGATTGTATTTCATCGGGTCTATATCCGTAATGCCGACACAGTAAGCCACAATGGAGCCCGCTCCGGAACCACGGCCCGGCCCCACCGGGATATCCTTGGATTTGGCAAAGCGGACAAAGTCATACACAATCAGGTAATAATCCGTGTATCCCATTTTGCCAACAATGTCTAATTCGTAATTCATCCGGTCAAGGTAAGCCTGCGGCACCTCTTCCCCATACCGGCGAGTCAGCCCCTTTTCCGCTAAATAGCGAAGATACGCTTCATGGCTGTCATACCCTTCCGGGATGGTGAAGTGTGGAAGTTTGGTCACTCCGAACTGGATGTTGACATTACATCGCCCGGCAATCCGTTCGGCATTTTCCAACGCCTCCGGAATGGCATGGAACAAGTCCTGCATTTCCTGTTCGGACTTCAGATAAAACTCCTGTGTACGGAAATCCAGGCCGGTATCTTCATCTATAGTGTGGTTGGTTTGGATACAAACCAGGATTTTCTGCACCTGTGCATCTTCCTTCTTCAGGTAGTGCACGTCATTAGTGGCCACCATTGGGATGCCGGTTTCCTTGCTGAGCCGAATAATCTGCGGCAAAATTTGCAATTCTTCCGTCATACCATGGTTCTGCACTTCCAAAAAGAAGTTATCATGGCCAAAGATGGATTCATAGTCCAGGGCTTCGGCTTTGGCCCCTTCATAATCTCCGGATAATAAAAGAGAATTGACGCCGCCGGCCAAGCAGGCACTGCAGGCAATCAATCCTTTTGCATACTGCCGAAGCAATTCTTTATCTACGCGCGGCTTACTGTAAAAGCCTTCTGTAAAGCCGGCTGAAACCAATTTGATCAGATTTTGGTATCCTTCTTCCGTTTCACAAAGAAGAATCAGGTGATGCCGTTCTTTGGCTTCCGGTCCGGTCTTGTTAAAGCGGCTTCCTGCCGCCACATAGACTTCACATCCTAAGATGGGCTTAATGCCGGCGGCTTTGGCTGCTTTATAAAAATCCATGGCGCCATACATGACACCATGGTCCGTAATTGCCAAGGCTGTTTGTCCCAGGTCTTTGGCGCGCTGCACCAACTCCGGGATACGGCAGGCGCCGTCCAGAAGGCTGTATTCCGTATGCACATGTAAGTGGGTAAAGGCCATAACGGCACCTCCTTTAGCGCAGCTCTTCGGCAATTTCCAAAATCCGTTGCAACCGGTGATTAACCCCGGATTTGGAAAGAGGCTCTTTCAGATTGTCCCCCAGTTCTTTTAAGCTGTAATCCGGATTTTCCTTCCGGAGCAGGGCCAGTTCCTGTAAATCCTGCGGTAAATATTGCAAGCCTTTTTCTTCTTCAATGGTACGAATGGCTTCTATTTGTTTATAAGCGGCATCAAAGGCTCTGGAAGAATTGGCGTTTTCAAAATTCATGCGGCGGTTTACCCGATTCCGCATGTCTTTGTACATTTTGGTTCCCATCAGGTCCAGGGAGCAGTCCGTGGCGCCCATCAGAGTTAATAAATCTTCTACACTTTCGGAATCCTTGAAATAAATAATGTGTGCGCCGTTGCGCTGTACATATTTCGGTGTCAGGTTCCATTCCGAAAACAGCTTCATAAGGTCATTGCACAGTACTTTATGAGACAGTACAAATTCCAAATGATAATCCTTCTCCGGATCCGTAATAGTGCCACAGGAAAGAAAGGCGCCACGCAATACGGCAGCGTGGCAGCAGTCAAATTCCAGATTGGCGCGATTCAGCCTTCGGGTAACTTCCCCTGGGCTATGTCCAAACGCAGCCAGAACGGCAATTCTGTCTTCTGCCGAGTCTACCGTAACGCGGTACTTCCCCGCGGCAGATCTGCTTATAGTGGGAGTATGCCCCGTCAATTCAATTATGCCGGTGGCATACTTTTTGGCAATGGCTTCGGTTTCGGTTTTGATTCCCATATGGGTTTTACTGAAGTCCCGGCAGGTCAGCATCAGGCCGTATAATTCCGCATGATGGCAACAGGCTTTCGGCCGTTGCTGGAACGCATCCTGATTCTGCAACAGTTCCTCTTTTACCCGGGAAGCAAAAGACACGATACCCCTCCTTTATTTCACGATATCCCGATGGAATACGTTCACCGGAATATTCTGTTCCTTCAAATAAGCGTACATGGCTTCAGCAAACGTAACGGAACGGTGTTTCCCGCCGGTACAACCGAAGCAAATAACCAGGCTGCCTTTCCCCTCTGCGGCGTAAAGCGGCAGCGAATAAGAAATCAGATCTTTCATTTTGGCAAAAAAGGTCTGCGAACTTTCATAAGACATGACGTAATCATAAACGTCCTTGTCCAAACCGGTATGCGGTTTCAGCTCCGGAATATAAAACGGGTTGGGCAGACAACGCACGTCAAAAACCAAATCGGCATCTGCCGGAATGCCGTACTTAAAGCCGAACGACATGCAGGTAACCTGCAGGGTCTGCTGCAGATTGCAATCAAAAATACCGGCAATGCGTGCCTTTAACTGCGCCGGTTTCAGGTGCGTGGTATCTATGACATAATCTGCCATATCCCGTAGCGGAGCCATCATTTCCTCTTCTTCGGCAAACGCCTCTTCCAAGGTGTTGTTGTCCTTATGCAACGGATGTTTCCGCCTGGTTTCTTTAAAGCGATGCAGCAGTGTGTCATCTTCGCAGTCCAAATAAAGAATGCGATAGTTGATACCCTGTTCCTTTAAGGTGTCCATGGAAGTATAAAGCGTTGCAAATTCCTTGCCGGCACGCACGTCAACACAGACCGCGGCACGGAAGTCCTGTTCGGACTTTAGGAAGATCTGCCCGAAAGACGGCAGTAACTGCGGCGGCATGTTGTCTATGCAGACAAAGCCGATGTCCTCCAGAATTTCAATGGCCTTGGATTTTCCGGCGCCGGAACGTCCTGTTACAATAATAAATTCCATAAATCCACCCCCTGTGGATTAGAGTATCTGTACCTCCGGTTCCAGGTTAACACCTGTTTCCTTCCGGACGGTTTCCTGAATATAGGAAATCAGTTGCAAAATATCTGTGGCCGTGGCATTGCCGCGGTTAATAACAAAACCGGCATGCTTTTCGGAGACCTGTGCTCCGCCAATGGTATACCCTTTCAAGTTGCATTGTTCAATCAGGGCGCCGGCAAAGTGTCCTTCCGGCCGCTTAAACGTGCTGCCGGCACTGGGATATTCCAGCGGCTGTTTGGCTACACGACGGGCCATAGTCTGATCCATTTTCATTTTGATGGCATCCGGGTTGCCCTTTTCCAAGTAAAAGATAACGGATGTAATAATCAGGTCCGCGCCCATGTAATTGGAGTGTCGGTAATCAAAGCCCAGTTCGGCTTTGCCCTGCCAGGAGCCTTTTTCGCCGTCTGCGTTCATGTGGTTGACCACCATGACCACGTCTTTCATTTCCCCACCGTAGGCGCCGGCATTCATGTAAATGGCACCGCCTACGGAGCCGGGAATGCCGTAGGCAAATTCCAGACCGGTCAGGCTGTAATCCAGGGCAAAGCGGCACAGTTTGGTCAGAGACGCTCCTGCCTGGGCACGCACCATATTGTTTCCGCAATATTCCACTTTGCTGAAGGCTTCTCCTAACAGAAGGACCACATTTTTCAGGCCACTGTCCGGTACCAGTACGTTGGAACCTTTGCCCAAAACCAGTGGCTTTACGCCTTCCTGTTTACAGGCTTTTAGTAAACCGGACAATGCTTCTGTACTGTTGGGCTCTACCAAAAGATCCGCCGGTCCGCCGACACGAAAGCTGGTATAACGGCTCATGTCTGCCTGCTTGGTAACTTTACAGCCGTGGGCTTCGGCCACGGCTAAAATGGTTTCATACATAACAGACTCCTTAGGACAACGTGGCTAACAGTGCAGCACCGATAATGCCGGCGTCATTGCCAAGCACGGCTGCACGGATTTCCGTCTTTTTCATGGCATACTGGGCATACTGCTGTTCATTGACTTTCTGAATAAGCGGCTGAATTAAGAAGTCCCCTTCTCTGGAAATACCGCCGCCAATGCAAAGAATATCCGGCTGGAACAGGTTGATTAAATCAGTAACACCGACTGCCAGATAACTGATGTATTCGTCTACTACTTTTAAGCCGAGTTCGTCCTGCTGACGAGCTGCCTTAAAGGCGGTAATCCCGTTTACCTTTTCCAGGCTGTCGGAGATTTTCCACATCAGACTGGTTTTGTAAGCGTCTGCTTCCATGGCTTCTCTGGTTTCCCGTACCAGGGCAGTAGCAGAGGCATATTTTTCAAAGCAACCTTGGCGGCCGCATTTGCAGGGAATGCCGTCTTTCACAATAACCATATGACCGACTTCGCCGGCGGCACCGTTGATGCCGGTCAGGAGTTTTCCGTTCAGGATAATACCGCCGCCAACGCCCGTGCCAAGGGTAACTGCAATAAAATTCGGAACACCATGGCCGCAACCGGCAAGCTGTTCACCAAGAGCGGCACAGTTGGCATCGTTCTCTACAAAGGTCGGCTTTCCCAGACGCTGCCGGATCATATCCCGCAGCGGCGTGTGCAAAAAGCCGAGGTTCGGGGAATTTTCTACCACGCCGTCTGCGTTAACCGCACCCGGTGTGCCAACGCCAACGCTTTCCACGTCCTGCATGGAAACTCCGGCCTTCCGAACGGCCAACTTTGCCGCTTCAGCAATAGAGTCTGCAATTTCTTCTGCCGGGCGTGGGCAGTTGGTTTTGACGGAAGCTGCCCCAAGGATATGGCTTTTTTCATCTACTACACCGGCAGCAATATTGGTGCCGCCGAGATCAATTCCGATTTTATACATTTCTATTTTGTTCCTCTTCTTCTATTTTTTACCAGAAAATCTGATTGTGCCACGGGTCTACCTCTGCCGGCTTCGGCGGAAGGAATTCATCATCTTCCATACCAAGGCTTTCCAGCAGTTCCCGTGCGGAGTTGTGGCCCATTGCTTTCAAACGATTGTTGATAGCCGCCACTTCAATGATAATGGCCAGGTTTCGTCCCGGGCTGACCGGAACAGTAATCTTCGGAATTTCTACGCCTAAAATATTGGCGGTTTCTTCCGCAATTCCCATCCGTTCATAGACCTTATTTTCGTCCCACTTTTCCAGTTCTACTACCAGATCAATTTTAGAGGTCATTTTAACGGCGCCCATACCAAACAGCCGCCGGGCATCTACAATACCGACCCCGCGCAATTCAATAAAGTGACGAATGTTGTCCGGAGCGGAACCAACCAGGGCTTTTTTGGACACCTTTCGGATTTCTACGGCATCGTCTGCTACCAGGCGGTGTCCACGTTTAATCAGTTCTACTACGTTTTCCGATTTTCCGACACCGGAGTCCCCGACAATCAGAATTCCTTCACCGGAAACATCTACCAAAACGCCGTGGCGGGTTTCCCGTTCCGCCAGTTCCACATTCAGGAATTCTACCAGAGATGTGGTGGCAATGGAAGTGTGGTCACTGGCCTGTAACAGCGGCACCTGGTATTTTTCTGCGAAGGGAACAAAGTCCTGAATCAGGTCTTTCGGTACCATGACGGAAAAGACACAGGCTGCCGGTTTTTCCCGCATCAGGCGGTCTATATTTTCATTCCGAAGATCCGGAGCCAGGTCTTCCAGGAAAAGATATTCTGAATTTCCCAAAAACTCGATTCGTTCCGGGGTGAAGTTTTTGTCATAACGCGCCAGAATCAGGCCCGGGCGATTGACTTCCATGGAATGAATCAGAATGTCATCTGCATTACATGGAAGATAAATTGGAGTGTATCCTTCTGCCGCAATAATTTTGCTCAGCGAAACGGAATACTTTCCTGCCATTTGCTACACTTCCTTTTTGTTTCAATACACGAAATATTTTAGCATAGCTTTCCCTTTACTGACAACAAAATATGGAGTGTGTTATAATTATGCAAACATTCCATTTTAAGGTGGTATTGTTCATGAGAATTAACGATATTATACAAAGGAAACGGGATGGCTACGAACTGTCACAGGATGAAATCCGTCAGGTTATCAACGGCTTTACGCTGGGCAAAGTACCAGATTACCAGATGTCTGCTTTTCTGATGGCCATCTGGTTCCGTGGCATGACCAAAGAGGAGACCTTTGCCATGACCCATGCCATGGCAAACTCCGGGAAAAAAGTGGATATCAGCAAAGTGCAGGGGCCTACGGTAGACAAGCACAGTACCGGAGGTGTCGGAGACAAGGTTACCCTGATTGCTGCACCCCTTGCAGCCGCATTGGGCTGCAAGGTAGCAAAGATGGTAGACCACGGTTTGGGATACACCGGTGGAACCCAGGATAAACTGAATTCCATTCCCGGCTTCCGGACTGCATTAAACTCGCAAATGTTTTTAAGCCAGGTTAACAAAGTTGGCCTTGCTCTGATTAGCCGCACCGAAGATCTGATTTCTGTAGATCAGCGCCTATATTCCCTACGGGACGTTACCGCCACAGAAGACAGTCTGCCTCTGATTGCCTCTTCCATTATGAGCATGAAGCTGGCCACCGGTTGTCAGAATATCATTTTAGACGTAACAGTGGGCAGTGGTGCATTTATGAAGACCCTGAAAGAGGCACGGGAGCTGGCTCGCCTGATGGTAGAAATCGGCAAAAGTGCCGGACGCAATGTAATTGCCATTATTACGGATATGGACGCGCCGTTGGGATACGCCATTGGCAACAGTCTGGAGGTTGTGGAAGCAATAGAAGTGCTGAATGGAAAAGGGCCGGAAGACTTGAAAGAAGTCAGTCTGGCAATTGCCGCTTCCATGTATGCTGCCGCCTTCGGAAAAAGCAAAGAAGAAGCGGACCAGGCAGTAAAAGGGGCCATAGAAGACGGGTCCGCTCTGCAAAAGTTAGCAGAAATGGTACGCTGTCAACGCGGAGATGCCAACCTGATTTTCCAGCCGGACGGATTTCCTGTCAGCAAGTATATTCAATCGGTTAAGTCACCCGTTAGCGGATATCTCTGCCACATGGAAACAGATATGATTGGTTCCGTGGCGTGCTTACTGGGTGCCGGCAGGGAACGGAAAGACTCCCGCATTCATTATGCGGCGGGCATTGTCCTGCACGCCAAGCCCGGAGATTACGTAGAAGAAGGACAATCCCTAGCCAGTTTTCGCACAGATACAGACGGACTTTTCTACGAAGCAGAGCAGACTTTTCTTTCGGCACTGTCGTTTTCGAAAGAACCGCCCGCTCCCCGCACACTGATTCATGAAATCATTCGGTAGAAAACTGCTGTAATAAAATAAAAATGGGCCGTTTCCGTTTGGGAAGCGGTCCAGTTTTTTGCTTTTCAGTCCACCATGAGGCTTGTTAGGATGGCGGAATAGATTTTAACGGGATTTTCCAGAAAATTGTCCTTCAGCTTTTCTGCCTGATCCCGGTCCGTAACAAAGACGGTCAAGGTTAACAAATCCGTGTCTTTTTCTGTCATGCAGAAAGATACGCGGTACCCATCCTTGTAAGGTTCAATCCGGACATCATTTTCCCGGGCATTCCGCTCTAAAGTTAATTGCCGCTGTGCGGAGTGAACGGCAATGTCCAGTACTGACTTCGGCAGATCTTCTTGTAAAACGGAAGCTGCCATTTTTCCTTCTTCTGTCAATTCAATAATTTCCTCTTCTTCAGATAATTCCGGCTGCAACAGGCCTTTTTCTACCAGTTCGGCAATGGCTTCCTGCACCTCAAAGTAATTGGCCAGCTCTTCTTTCTGGCAAGTGTTGGTAACCAGACGCACCGGAACCGGACCATTTAACGCGTCCAGTAAAGCGCAGATTAACAATTGAATATCACTTTTGGAGCGAAGACCGCCGGTGCCGACGCCTTCGGTAAAGGCATCAAAAACAGGGGTTGGAAGATGTTCGCGTGCCATATCAGTAATCCCCTTCTTCGGTGTTTGCCACACCGGAAATGTCCTGACGGGACATAAATAAATAGCCGTTATTGGCCAACAGATTCAGGTCCGCAAGACACATACCAATACCGTTGGCAACACAATTCAATGGGTCATCTGCCACACGGGTCTTAATACCGGTGCGTTCCTGCACCACTTCTTTCATTCCGTAAAGCAAAGCCGTACCGCCGGTCAGAACAATGCCTTCTTCCATAATATCTGCAGACAGTTCCGGTGGAGTCTGTTCCAGTACGTCCACAATAGAATCCAAAATGGAAAGGATGTGTGGGCGCATGGCAAAGTAGGCTTCATTGGAGGTAATTTCAAACTCCATAGGCATACCGGTAATGTAATCCTTGCCTTTGGCAATCATGGCAAGTTCATTGCTTCTTTGGTACGCACAGCCAACAGTCTTTTTAATTTCTTCTGCCGTCTGTTCTCCAATTAAGACGTTTCGTTCCCAGCTGCAATAACGGATAATGTCCTCCGTCAACTTATTGCCTGCCACCTTTAATGAAGAAGCAACGGCCATAGAGCTCATGGTAATGACGGCAACGTCTGTGGTGCCGCCGCCCAGGTCAACAATCATAACGCCATGGGGATTCAGGGTTTTAATACCGGCACCCAGAGCGGCTGCAATGGGTTCCTCCAGCAGGCAGGCCTTTCCCGCTCCGCTGGCAGTAATGACATCCAGAATGGTACGACGTTCCAGGTTAGTAACGGTACCCGGCATACAAATGATAATATTCGGCTTGAAAATTTCATTGCCGCAGATTTTCTTAATGAAGTAACGCAGCATGTGCTCTGCTACTGTAAAGTTGGAAACAACACCATCCCGCATGGGGCGAACCACTTCAATGGAATCCGGTTCCTTTCCCAGCATCTGATAGGCTTTTTTGCCGACGGCCAGGACCTTTCCGGTACCGGTTTTATAAGCCACAACGGAGGGCTCTGACATGACAATGCCTTTGCCCTGCTGGTACACAATTACGTTTGCGGTACCAAGGTCAATTCCGATATTTAAGCCCAGCATTGCCACCCCTCCTTTACCGAAAAATAACGGATGAACCGTCAAAAAAATTCACCTTATAGAATAATGCATTTCCCGCGGAACGTCAATTCTCCGAAGAGTCATTTTCCGCTTTCTTTTTCGAGCCGAAGGCACCGGTATTCCGGGTCAGCGCCGCCGAAGCAACATAAACCGCTTTGGCTCCATGAAGACGTAACAGTACGGCAATTTCATTAGCTGTTGCGCCGGTGGTAACAATGTCATCTATCAGCAAAATGACATCTCCCTCTACCGTTTTCCGGCGATGCAGTTCATAGGAATTGCGAATGTTTTCTCTTCTTGCCTCAGCCCCTAAGGTATGCTGGGCTTCGCCGGTTTCCCGTTTTTGTAGAAGTTTACAATCCACCAAGGGTGGTTCCGGCAGCCAAGTGAAGCAGCGTAAATCCAATTGTTCCACCAAAGACTCCGCCTGATTAAAGCCTCTCTCTGCCGTCTTGTTCCGAGTGGCAGGGACACAGGTAATCAGGGTAAACGGTACCCCGAAATACCGCATGGCAATGGTCTGGCTTAGATACTTTCCGAAGAAGACGGCCACTTCTTCTTTGCTTCCGTATTTCATACGGAGCAGAGCATCCCGAATGGCATCTTCGTAATAAAATGGCGCCGCTGCCTGTTCATAGGCATGCGGCGCCTTGCGGCACTTACAATCAGCTAACGAGGTGCCGCAGAAGGGACAAAACGGCGGCAGGATTGGCCGGATGCGAGAAGCGCAGTCGGCACAAAGCTGTTCCGTCCCGTCTGCGGGTTGCCCGCAGCAGGCACATCGGCCCGGGAACAGCAGTCCGGAAATTTTACGGAAGTAAGGATTCATTGTTTTCCTCCAGGAAATAAGACAGGGCAGAAAAACGACGAATTTTTTTATCATTGGCAACCATGGCAGCAATCTGCTGTTCCCGCCCGATGGTGATCATACGGGTGCGGGCACGGGTGACTGCTGTATAAAACAGGTTTCGGTAACAAAGCTGTGGCGGAATGTCTATGACCGGCATGATAACCGCTTCAAATTCACTTCCCTGGGATTTGTGTACCGTAACAGCATAGGCCAATTCCAGATTTTTCAGATTCTCCGGCGGATAGACTGCAGTACGTCCGTCAAAGTCTATGGTTAAGATGCCCCGCGCGCGGTCTACCTTGGTTAGAATTCCGATATCTCCATTAAAGATACCGCTTCCCTCTTCCTTTCCCTTCGTCCAGAGCAAGTTATAGTCATTTTTGATTTGCATTACCTTGTCCCCTTCCCGGAAGACGCGGTTTTGCAATTTCCATTCCCCTTTGCCTTTAGCCGGTGGGTTGATGGCATCCTGCAAAAGGTGATTCAGATTCATGGTGCCGGTGTCTCCTTTGCGGGAAGGGCACAGCACTTCTATATCCTTTACCGCATTATAGCCGTAGGCCTTCGGCAAGCGGTGACAATATAAATCTACAATATCTTTGGCTGTCTGAAGTCCGTTGCTACGCTCCATGTGGAAGAAATCCTTATCCACGCGATGTAGTTCCGGCATTTCTCCAGCTACTACCCTATGCGCATTGGTAACAATCAGGCTTTCCATGGCCTGCCGGAAGACTTCATTCAGTTCCACTACCGGAAGAAGCTCCGATTGAATCAGGTCATGCAATACGTTTCCGGCGCCGACCGGTGGAAGCTGGTCGGAGTCCCCTACCATGACCAAACGACAGCCAATTGGGAGCGCATCCAATAAAGCACTGAACAGAATGGTGTCCACCATGGACAATTCGTCTACAATAACGGCATCCGCTTCAATGGGATTACGGGCGTTGCGGGCAAAGCGCATGCGTTCT
This sequence comes from Bacteroidaceae bacterium, assembly GCA_963600825.1. GTDB lineage: Bacteria > Bacillota > Clostridia > Oscillospirales > Acutalibacteraceae > RUG420. The sequence goes on from CAVCCW010000006.1 coordinate 29,845, forward strand.
TCCCCCGTACGCTCCGCTTCCAGTAAGCGGTGAATGGTCTTGGCCTCTTTGCCGGTAATTTCCGACATCCGCTGGGCCGCCCGACCGGTGGGTGCTGTCAGGACGACATCTAATTCATCTGCTTCAAATAATTCCAGGATGCCGTTGACCGTGGTGGTTTTTCCGGTACCCGGTCCACCGGTTAAAATCAGAACGCCTTTTTCTATGGCAGTAATAATGGCTTCCCGCTGTTTGGCTTCATACTGAATACCGTTGCGTTGCTCTATTCGTTTTATGTCCCGCTCCAGCGCGGACCGGCCGGCCGGCGGGAAACGGACCAGCATCTTAATGCGCTGTGCCGTGTTGTATTCTGCATCAAAGAATTCCGGCAGAAAGAGGAAGTCCCTACCATTCAGTGGGGCACAGCGTAGCTGATGCTGGTCCACCAGCGTGTCTATGGCAATGTCAATGGTATCTGTATTGGTGCCAAGCAAATTGGCCGCCGGAGCCAACACTTTGTCTCTTGGCAAGCAGGTATGGCCGTTTCCGACATTATGACTTAACACGTGCAGAATGCCGGCACCCATACGGTACCCCGGGTCCGGCGCCTCTGGCAAAGAGGCCGCCAGGCTATCTGCCCGTTCAAAGCTGATGCCGATATCTGCCAGACACAGCAAATACGGATTCTGCTGAATTCTGGCCACGGCGGAGTTGCCAAGGAAGCGGTAGGCACGAATGCTTTCTGCCGGTGTCAGTCCCATGTTGGACAAAGACATCATGATTTCCCGAACGGCAAACTGGTCCTGAAAGTTCTTGCCGATTGCCTTTGCTTTGGCAAGGGAAATGCCCTTAATTTCCGCCAGCTTTTCCGGATGGTGGGACAGCACTTCAAAGGTTTCTTCCCCAAAGGCCTCTACAATTTTGTTGGCCGTGGACGGCCCGATTCCTTTCACGGCGCCGCTGGCCAGGTACTTCAGCATCTGGGCCACGGTTTCCGGCATGCTCCGTTCACACAGTTCCGCGCGGAACTGTCTTCCAAACGTAGCATGGGTGTCCCAGTGCCCCGCCAGTTTTAACTCTTCTCCGGCACTAATCTCCGGCAGTACGCCGACCACCGTAATCAGTTCGCCTTCTTCTGTGGAAAGGTCCAGTACCGTGAATCCGGTTTCTTCCTTGCGGTAAATGGTTTCTTCCGCAACGCCGTATAAATATTCCAACTCTTCTTCCGACATGGTACTGCCCCCTTTCCTTTTGGTTACCTACTCATTTTACGGTGTCGGCTGTCCGCTTTCAAGCGAAACGAAAGTGCGGCATAAAAAAAGAACGCCAAAAGGCGTTCTGCGGGACCGGGCCTGTAAGCCGAGTTCTGTTTTTCAGGCAACCATCTATCTTGCCGTGTCATTGCTGGCACGGTCCAGCCACCCTTCTGCTTTAAAGCGGACGAGCCATCCTATGCAAGTCGGTGTTGCTCCGGATAGGGTTTACATAGCCATGATGTCTCCACCATGCTGGTGAGCTCTTACCTCGCCTTTCCACCCTTACCTTCCAAAAAGAAGGCGGTATCTCTCTGTTGCACTTTCCCTAGGGTCACCCCCGGCGGCCGTTAGCCGTTATCCTGCTCTGTGGGGCTCGGACTTTCCTCTGGCACGCAGGGTACCAGCGGCTGCCCAACCCGGTCACCACTGGAATTCTATTCGATTTACCGGGGCTTGTCAAATCAGAAAAGACCTTCTTTTCTTAGATATTCTTAAGGTTTTAGTTGTATTATACCTTGAATGGGAATAAACTATTTATCCCTATTAAAAAAGCAGGAGGCCCTTTCCATGGCAGATAACAATAAATATAACAACGGCAATCTGTTTGAAGATATTTATTCTGATTCTTCCCGTGTGCCGCGGAATCGCCAGCAAAGCAACAATAACCTTTCCTATAATGATTTTAAACCACAGCATAATACCGATATCTATGACACGGTAGAGTTACCTCCACAGTGGCAGGACAACCATGCGTATAATCCATATCAGGAACAAATGCGCCAGCAGGCGCAGCAGCAAAGACGGCAATCACAAAGACAGCCACAACGCCGTCAACAGCAAGCCGGGTCCCAGCGCAGAGCTAATCCTTCGCGTTCTTCCCGTCAGGGAAGACAGCAGGCAGAAGTTCGTCTCCGCGGAGACATTCCCATGGACAGAGATGCCTTGTTGGAAATGCAGAGTGCACAAGCAAGAAGACAAACTGCATCGCCGAAGAAAAAGAGAAAAAAGAAAAAAGGCAAGTGGTGGAAGAAACTGCTCTGCATCCTCCTGGTGCTGGTACTGCTTTATCTTGGTGTCAGTTACCTTCTCTTCCACAACACGGATTACAGCACGGAAGAGCACTCCAAAAACCAATATATTTCCAGCATTCAGCTGAAGTCCAGCCCGTTTGTGGAAAATATTCTTCTGCTGGGCTCGGACGCCAGAGAAGGAGACACGGTTTCCCGCTCCGATACCATGATCTTGGTTTCCATAGATAAGAAGCACAGCAAAATTAAGCTGACCTCCTTCCTCCGGGACAGCTACGTGGAAATTCCGGGGCACGGCTACAACAAGCTGAACGCTGCCTGCACCTACGGTGGCACCCAGCTGGTTATTGATACCATTGAGTACAACTACAAAATTAAGATTGATAAATACGCCATGGTGGACTTCACCTGTTTCCAGGAACTGATTGACGCCATTGGCGGCGTAGATGTCAAAGTAACCCAGGCAGAAGCCAATTACCTGAACAGGACCTGGTACCGTTGGACCCTGACGGGCAACCAGCTCCACTTTGACTCCGGCGAAAGCGTACACCTGAACGGCGAAGAAGCCCTAATGTTCTGCCGGATCCGTGGATTAGACTCTGATATTAAGCGTACCGAACGTCAGCGTCGTGTCATTTCTGCCATTAAGACACAAGCCATGTCCAACCTGTCCCCGTCCGTCATTCACAGCATTTTGACAAACGTACTTCCGTACATTAAGACGGATATTCGGGAAAATCAGCTCATGAATAAGGGCATCGGCTACCTGCTTCTGTACCGCAATTATGACATTGCCGAAATGTCCATTCCGTATACCGGCACCTGGCATGACGAAACCATTAGCGGCGTTGGCGCCAGTCTGGTCTTTGACATAGATGAGAACGCCACCATCCTGAAAAACTTCATTTATAATGACGAGTACGAAAACCAGGACGCTTAAATTTTACTTTCCCCCACTTTTTTGTTAGTATAAATGCACGAATTTAAAAGTTGGAGTTGATCCGCATGGTAAAAAACAGCATATTCTCTATTCTTTACCTTCTTGCCAACATTGGCCTGCTGGTACTACTGGCCTTCCCCGTTTTTCTCAGCGGCCTGTTTACAGAGCTTGCGTTGTATATTGCAGCAGGCTGTGTGGCCCTGATGCTCCTATCCACTTTTGTTCTGGCATTTCAACGGGCGAGTCGGCCCACCAAGGTTACCAAAGTCACCCTGTTTTACAATGACCTGGTTGCCTGCGGCGCCCTTGCTCTTCTGTACTACATGATGAGCCACACGTTTTCCTATCTGTTGCTTCTGGTCATTCCGGCCATTCTCTTCTTGGTCAGCTTCCTGTTCCTGATAGATGACCTGGTTCACTATCACAACCAGCCACGCAAAAGGAAGGCAGCTTCGGAAGCAGATTCCCCAGCGGAAACCTTCTCGGAAGCTTCCTTCCCGGACAATTCCTTAGCGGTAGATCCTGACATCTTTGAGACCGTTTCCGACGTCAAAGAAATTCCCAAGAAAGAAGACCAACCCTCCACACCGTCCAACTCCATGTTCCAAGGCGTGGAAATGCGCTCCATCAGCTTTGATGACTTTGCAGACTACGTAGAAGAAGACGAAGACAACAATTAAGTAATTTCCAAAAAGGAAGCCACAATCCAGTAGCGTATGCTACCAAGATTGTGGCTTTTGTTTTTTTCTTTTTGGCGAGTCAGAGTCCCCTCTTTGTCATGTTGCTTGCGTATTCAAATTACGTGAAACTGGTTAAAAAGCTCCGTCATGGAATCCCAGTTTTCCCCGCGGACACGCAACAGTCGGTACTTTTTTCCGGTTTCGGACTGCACCCTGAGCTTGTTCAGGCGGTAGTTGCGGGCAGAGATGGCAGAGGCGTCAATGTAATCCAGGAACGTTCCCTCTTCGTTGAAAATCCAGATGCCGCGGTAATTGAACTGAATTACATACATGGACTTTTTGGCAAACTTCTTCAGGAACAAAAACAGAATAAAGAAGAACAGAAAAATGCCGGGAATGACAACGGAAAAGGTCTTGTCGGGATCACCGTAAAAAATGAAGCCAAAGAAGGCTGCACAGATGCCAAAGAACGCAATCAGGGGCCAGCCGAAGTATTTCATGGTAATACCGGCATTAAAGCCGCTGGTGGTAACTGCCTTGTGTTCGTCTGCAAAGTCGTTTTCCAGCTGTTGGGTGGTCTTTGCAACAATTTTTTGTACTGCGGTGTTGACTGCACGGGTTACTGCTGAACCGATTGCACGGGTAACTACTTGTTCTACTGCCATGTTAAAAATCCTCCAAACTGCGTATTCAAATTACGTGAAACTGGTTAAAAAGCTCCGTCATGGAATCCCAGTTTTCCCCTTGGAGCCTTTTTAACTTATATTTTTTGCCGGATTCGGATTGAAGTTTGAGCGTGTTGAGGTGGTATGTTCGGGCGGAAATGGAGCCACCATCTATGTAGTCCAGGAAAATGCCGTTCTGGTCAAAAATCCAGATGCCACGGTAGTTGAACTGTAATATGTACATGGACTTTTTTGCTGTAATCTTAAGAAAAACGGCAAGGATAAAAAAGATGCCGAAAAAAGCAGGAGCAACAAGGGAAACCATGGCATCAATGCCTTCGGAGAAAATAAGTCCAAAAGAAAGAATGAGAAGCAGACCGAAAATGATTATCATGGGCCAGCCAAAATATTTCATGGTAATGCCGGAGTAGAAGCCGCTGGTGGTGACTTTTTTGTATTCTTCGGCAAAGTCTGTTTCTGCCTGGTTGGCATTTTTTTCAACGGAAGTTTGGACGGTTGTATTTACTACACGCGTTACGGCCGATGTAATTGCATGGGTAACAATTTGTTCTAAAGCCATATCAATAGTCCTCCAATAAGGTTCCGATAACGGCGTTGGAAACTAAGAACCCGCGTTCGGTCAGTTTCAGCGCGGTTCCGTCATAGGTTAAATAGTCTGCCATATACGGAAGGTTTATTTTTGTTTGTACGGATTCCGGTAAGGGTTCGGAAAAGCCTTCTGCCAGGCGCAGGGCCAGCATCAGCCGTTCCGGGAAGGAACCGCCTGTTCCGTCCGGGATGGGGGCGGCGCCGGAAAGGTATGCGTCCAGGTCCCTGGGATAGTAAAAGCGGGTGCCGTTTAAATACGAATGCGCCGCCGGTCCCAAGCCCAGGTAGTGCTGACAGCGCCAGTATTTCAAATTGTGTCTGCTTTCTTTGCCGTCTTTGCAAAAGTTGGAAATTTCATAGTGGTAAAACCCGGCGCCCGTCAGCACACGGGTGGTTTCCTCATAAAAGGTGCAGGCGGTTTCCTCCGACGGAAGGGCCAGTTTGTCCCTGCGCCGATAGAAGTTGGTGCCCTCTTCCAGCTTCAAAAGATAAGTGCTAAGGTGGGGCACTTCTGTTTGTAGGCAAAAGTCCAGCGTTCGGTGTAGGCTGTCCATGGTCTGCTCCGGAACACCAAGCATGATATCCAAAGACAGGTTGCTGATGCCGTTGTCCCGTGCAATATGGAGTGCTTCCTCTACCCTGTTTCGATCCGCCTTGCGGCCTAACAGCTGGCGTTCCCGATCCACTGCAGACTGCATGCCAAGGGAAACGCGATTTACGCCTGCCTTTGCTACCTTTGGTAAAAAGTCTTCCAGGTTGGAAGAGGGATTGCACTCTACTGTTATTTCTGCATCCGGTGCCACAGAGTAATGGTCCCGGACTACCTGCAAAAGCGTTTGAACTTGCGTGCCATCTAAAACCGACGGTGTGCCACCACCAAAATAAATTGTGTCAAAGGCATATCCTTCCTTTTCCCTGGCGAGCAAGTCCCTCTGAATTGCTTTCACATACGCATCCCGCGTGGCGCGGTCCGCACACTTCGTATAAAAGTCACAATAAGGGCAGCGTCCGGCGCAGAACGGGACATGAATATAAAGTCCTAGTTTGTTAGTCATTATCCAGCTTTAAAACGGCCATGAAGGCTTCCTGTGGCACTTCTACGGAGCCAAAGTGGCGCATCCGCTTTTTGCCTTCCTTCTGCTTTTCCAACAGCTTCTTTTTCCGGGAAATATCGCCGCCGTAACACTTGGCCAAAACGTCCTTGCGCATGGCTTTGACGGTTTCCCGAGCAATAATCTTGCCGCCGACGGCCATCTGAATGGGAATTTCAAAAAGCTGACGCGGAATGTGTTCCTTCAGGCGCTCTGCAATTTTACGTGCCCTGCTGTACGCGTTGTCCGCGTGCAAAATCCAGGACAGGGCGTCTATGGTTTCCCCGTTCAGCATAACATCCAGTTTTACCAGGTCAGATTGGCGATATCCTAAAATTTCATAATCCAGGGAACCATAGCCGCGGGTTCTGGATTTCAGCACATCAAAGAAATCATAAATGATTTCATTCAGTGGCAGCTCATAGTGGATATCTACCCGGTCCTGCGCCAGGTACTGCATATCTTTAAAGGTTCCGCGGCGCTCCTGACAAAGGTCCATAATGGGACCGACATAGTCAGGCGGCGCGTAAATGTGCGCATTGGTAATCGGCTCTTCCGCATAATCTATGACGGCCGGATCCGGATAATTGCAGGGGTTGTCTATTTCTACAACTTCCCCGTTGGTCAGGTGAATTTTATAAATAACACTGGGAATGGTGGTAACAAGATCCAGGTCATACTCCCGCTCCAGTCGTTCCTGAATAATTTCCAAATGTAACAGACCTAAGAAGCCACAGCGGAAGCCGAAGCCCAATGCACCCGAGGTTTCCGGTTCAAAGGAAAGCGATGCGTCATTCAGCTGTAACTTTTCCAGTGCTTCCTTTAATGCTTCGTAGTCATTGCCGTCGGCGGGATAAACGCCGCAGAACACCATGGGGTTTACCTTGCGGTAACCCGGAAGCGGTTCTGCCGCCGGACGGTCTGCCAACGTTACCGTGTCACCGACTCTGGCGTCAGAAACGGTTTTAATGGAACCGGTAATGTAGCCTACTTCTCCGGCGCGCAAACATTTGGCAGATTCTAAAGAAGTGGCTCGCATGTAGCCAACGTCTACTACGGTAAATTCGGCACCGGTGGCCATCATCCGCATGGTGTCTCCACGCTTGATGGTACCGTCCGTTACCCGGACATAAACAATAACGCCGCGATAGCTGTCATAAACCGAGTCAAAAATCAGGGCTTTCAGCGGAGCGGTTTCGTCCCCCTGCGGCGCCGGAATGTCTTTTACAATCTGTTCCAGCACCTGTTCCACGTTGACGCCGGTCTTGGCGGAAATGCGCGGGGCCGTTTCACAGTCCAGGCCGATAACGTCTTCCACTTCGGCAGCCACCCGATCCGGGTCTGCTGCCGGCAAGTCTATTTTATTAATAACCGGGCAGATTTCCAGGTCATGGTCCAACGCCAAATAGGTGTTGGCCAGTGTCTGGGCTTCAATGCCCTGGGTTGCGTCCACGACTAAAACGGCCCCTTCGCAGGCCGCCAAAGACCGCGATACTTCGTAATTGAAGTCAACGTGGCCCGGGGTGTCAATCAGGTTCAGCTCATAGGTTTCCCCGTCTGCGGCATGGTAGTCCAGCTTGACTGCCCGCGCCTTGATGGTGATGCCCCGTTCCCGCTCTATGTCCATGTTGTCCAGCAACTGTTCGGACATGTCCCGCTTGGCAACGGAATCAGTCAGTTCCAATAGGCGGTCAGCCAAGGTAGACTTGCCGTGGTCAATATGTGCAATGATAGAAAAATTTCGAATGTGCTTTTGATAATCGGTCAAAAAGGATCCGCCTTTCTTATTTATTCCAGGGATTATCCGAACTTGGGTCCGTTGGATCCCATCCCTTATTCGGACTGTCTGCCGGAATTTTCTGTGCAGACGGCTTTGCCAAAGGTTCCTGCTTGCTGGCGTCACTGTAAAGATAAACGCAAGTGCCAATTTCACAATTGTCATAAATCCATTTGGCATCTGCCACGGACAGCCGCACGCAACCTTCGGAAGCGCGACTTCCCAACTTATTGTATTCTTCCCATTTCAGCGAGTCAGCAGACTGCGCTTTATAAGGCACTGAATGAAATAAATACGGTCCGTCTATGCGGGTAGCATACTGACCATAAACATTGCCGTTCAAGGCACGCCAACGATATTTGACTTTGGTATAATAGGTTCCCAGCTTGGTTGGAGAAGAATCCAATCCGCAAGAGGCTACCATTGCCTTATACGGTTTGGTATAATTTCCATCTGCATCCTTGCTGTAAATAATAACAATGTTTTGTGCCGTATTGACAGCAATACAGTATTTGTGACTGTTTCGGTACGCTGTGTCCGTTGTAAACAAGCCGGCGGTCACCTTGCCGGAATCCGTAGTAGACGCAGTTGTCTTTGCGGAAGTAGATTCAGAAGTGGACTCTGAAGTGGACTCCGAAACCGATCCCGTCTCTGTTTGGGAATCCGTCTGGGATTCCGTTGCCGACGCAGATACAGAGCTGGACGAGCTTGTTTCCTGCTTGGTTTCATTGTTTTTGGTTAACGTTTTTCTCAGAGCTACTGCACCAGCGGAAACAAGAGCCACGCACAGTACTACAATCAGGGTAATTTTTACTTTCTGATTCATAAAGGACCTCCGGAAGTGCAAAATTATCAAATAAATATTGTCGAATAATTATAGTATAAGATGTTATACTTAGTCTAGATTTTTTACTTAGGAGAACCGATATGAAACGTATCCTCAGTTTACTGCTTTGCCTGACCGCATTGCTGACCACATTCTGTGCCTGTGGCAAGAAACAGGAAACGGAAGCCAAGTCCTATGACTCTACCCAGTATGCCGTATCTTACGCCATAGATGGGGTCGGCTTTCTGTATCCTGCCGGCATTATCACCAAATTGGTTTCCTGGGACACCTATGAAGCTTCCGGTTCAGATTTACAGCAAGAAAGTTATGCCGAATATAAAACGGATGACTGTTATGCTTTTCTGAAGCCGGGCCAAATCGGTATTTACTGCTTTTCCTTAGGCCGCCGGAACCACCTGGAAGGCCGGACGGATATGAAAACCCTTGCCAACTGGCTTGGGATCAGCCACTACATTAATTTTGCCGCGCGCGGGACGGAACAGTACACCACGGAGCACGTGGAAAACCAGTACACCAAAAATGTTTTCCCGGTCACCATGAAAGACACCATCATGCAGGAAACCCTGTACGGCTACGTTGCCGTATTGAAGGATGACTCCAACAATAACTTTTACGTATACGCTGTCGGCTCCGTTTCCGAAGACGCCGATGACCTGGCCGCAGCCAAAGAAATGGCTGACTACTTCTGCCTGCACACCGTATAATTGCCGCTCCTAAAAGAAAGCAAGAAGCAACCGCATAGCATATAAAAAGTCCCCAGTTTAGCTAACTGGGGACTTCTTATTTTTCTTTATGCTTCTTCCGTGTACTGGCTGACAATGAATTGCTCTGCCTGGTCTATGCCGTCATTGGAATAGTCAAATTCCTGTTCCGTAACGCGCCCGGCTTCCTGTTCCAGTTCGTAACAGCGGTCATAATAAACAGCAGCCACTAAAACGGTGTCTATGTCATCCTTCTTTCGCGGAAAGAACTTGTAACGAAACCGTCCGCAGCTTCCGGAATAGGTGTTCTTCTGACACATATAATCAAAGCGCGGCAGCCTTACTGTCAATTGTCCTTTTTGCTGCATGCAGATTCATCCTTTTCCTCTTTGTTCTGCTCCTCAGAATTGGGAGTGGCAGAATCATTTTTCTTGTCCTCTTCCAGATTGGCGTACCGCTTAATCTTGGCAGTGGTGGTCTTAATGAATTCATTTTCCCGGATGTCAAAATCTAGAATGTTCTTGTACTTCGGCAAAACCTTGTTGACTTCATCTACAATGCCCTGAATAAATTTGTGCACTTCTTCCGAGGTGGGCTCTACCGTCTGTTTCAGTTTTTCAGCAATGGCCTTGTAATCCGGGAAAATCTTGGCGGCCACTACGGTTCCCTTGCTTTCGGTATCCTTGGCAATGACCATAGACTCGGCGATGTACGGGTTTTTATTCAAAAGCGTTTCAATTTCTTCCGGATAGACATTTTCTCCGTTCTTGGTCAGGATCATATTCTTGGCACGACCGGTCAGGACTAAATGATGATTTTCATCAAAGTGGCCCAGGTCTCCGGTATGAAGCCAACCGTCTTCCGTAATGGTAGCCTTGGTCAGTTCTTCATTCAGATAATAGCCCAGCATAACATTGGGGCCCTTTACCATAACTTCCCCGTTGCCGTCTTTGCCAGGGTTCTCAATCTTAACCTGAACACCTGGGATAGGATTGCCGACGGTGTCTGTGGTAAACAAGCCGTCATGGTTGCACGCAACCAACGGAGCACATTCCGTCAGGCCATAACCAAGATAGGTACCAATACCAAAGGTTTTGAAATCCTTTACCACCTGGGCATCCATGGCAGCTGCACCAACAATAAAGAGACGTAAAGAACCACCGAAGGTCTTAATAATTTCAGCAAAAATTTTATCCTGAATGCTAAAGCCAAACTTGGAGGCAGTGTCACTCATTCGTTTGCCCAGCTTCAGCTTAAACGTGCCATGCTTCTTTTCCGCAGCGGCTTTTTCAATTTTAGCGTGGAATTTTTCCACCAAAAGCGGAACGGTAAAAATAACCGTTGGCTTGAAGTCCTGCATATTTTTAGCCAAATGCAGCAGGCTGTCATTAAAGGAAATGGTACAGCCGTTGTACAGTGGCAGCAGGAAGCCAAGGGAACATTCAAAGGTGTGGTGAATTGGCAAAATGGAAAGCATTCTGTCCCCCGGTGAAGTCTTGGCAACGGAGGAGTTGGACATAACCGTAAAGCAGATATTCCGCTGGGACAGCATAACCCCCTTGGCCAAGTCGGAAGTGCCGGAGGTAAAGATCAGCACACTCATGGCATCCGGATCAATTTTTTCTGTCATATAGTAGCGGTACGCATTGGCATTTTCTTCCATTAACTGCTTTCCGCTTTCAAAAACTTCATCAAAGGAAAGGTAGTCTTCCCCTCTTGGCACAGCGTCCATACAAATAATGCGCAGTCCGCCCGGCAGTTCATTCCGGCGTTCTTTGATTTTCTTCAGCGCACGGGCATCGGCCACCAGGACGCGGGCATCCGATACCGTTAGGATGCGGTTGACGTCATCAAACATTAATTCCTTGTCTATGGGAACAATAACCCCTACCCCACTGGTAACTGCCAAATACGTCAGCGCCCAGCGATACGAGTTATTTCCCATGACGGCAACCTTCTGCCCCTGCAGCCCCATAGCGTACAGGCCGGTGCCCCAGGCGCGGACATCTTCCCGGAACTGATGATAGGAAATATCATAATACGGTTCATTGACTTTATTCCGCAAGCGGAACGCCGGTTCATCCCGGAACAGACTGGCGGACTGGTTAATCATGTCCCGGAAATCAGAAATGTTACGCACGTCATAAAGTGCGCCGTTTTCCTTCACAATGCCGTAGTTTGCCATATCAGTTTTCCTTTCCCGTTTTCTGGCGATACAGTTGTGCCATTTTCTTTGCAGCTTTATAAATGTCTCCGCAGCCTAAAGTGATGATTAAATCGCCTGGTTCGGCGTGAGCCATGGTGTAATCCACCACTTCATCAAACGTATTGAACCACACACTGCCTGGGATTTTTTCTGCCAACTGAGCGGTATAAACGCCTTCGGTATTCTTTTCCCGGGAGCCCATAATTTCCGTCATAACGCAGTGATCCGGGATTTGCAGAACTCTGGCAAAGTCATCCATAAGCATTTTGGTGCGGGAATAGGTAAAGGGCTGGAATACGGCCCAAACCTGACGGTAACCCATTTTCATGACGGCAGTCAGGGTGGCACCCAATTCCGTTGGATGGTGAGCGTAGTCATCGGCAATGGTAATGCCGTCAAATTCGCCAAGAATTTCAAAGCGGCGACCGGCACCACCGAAGTTTTTAATATACGTTTCAATGTGGTCCATGGAAACGTTGTTTTCCAGCGCAGCAGCAATGACGCCAAGCGAGTTAAAGACATTGTGTAAGCCCGGAACATTCAACACAACGTGGCCCAATGTCTGTCCCTGTTTTACAACATCAAATTCAGCAAAGGCGCCACGGTTATAGGTAATATTTTTGGCCGTGTAATCATTGTTGTTGGCCGGATCCAGGCCAAAGGAAATAAAGCGCTTACTGCCACTGTGATCCGCATTGCGGATGGCAGTGCAGGTGTTGGCGTCGTCCCCGTTGTAAATAACAATATCCCGGGTCATGTCCACAAATTGGGTAAAAGAAGCAATTAAATGCTCCATGGTTTTGAAATATTCCAGATGGTCATCATCTATATTCAGAAGGATGGTGGTATCCGGAGAAAGGGTCAGGAAGTGATTGTTGAATTCACAAGCTTCCGCCACCATGGTCTGGGTTTTTCCGGCACGACCGTGGGCGTCAATCAGCGGAAGACGTCCGCCAATAACCAGGGTTGGGTCTTTTCCGGATTCCAGTAAAATTTGGGAAAGCATGGAGGTACTGGTGGTTTTTCCGTGAGTACCGCAAACGCAGATGCAGTTGTCATACATCCGGGAAATGGCGCCAAACAGTTCGGCCCGTTCGTAGCACGGAATGCCGCTGTTTTTAGAGGCCACCAGTTCTTCATTGTCCGGCAGAATGGCAGCGGTATAAACAATTAATTCCGGCTTCAACAGCGTCAAATTTTCTGCCTTTTGCCCCATAATGATTTCTACGCCCATTCCGCGCAGTTTGTCTATATTGTCTCCGGGGTTGTTATCCGAACCGGTCAGCGTATATCCGTTTGCCAGCAGGATTTCTGCCAGTGGCGTCATGCCGGAGCCACCGATTCCGATAAAGTGCACCCGTTTTATTTCTTTTAATACGTCGTCTATAGAACGCATGGAATCCCTCCAAAAAGTTTTGTTCTGAAAGGAGAACATTAATGGGTTTATTATACTACAACAGCGGGGATTTGGAAAACCCCTTTGTGGCCTTATCAAGACCCATGAAATACGGTATAATTTGGGTAGTAATTTCAGGAGGGATTCCATGCTACATCTGGTAACAGGACGGGCCGGTTCGGGCAAAACGGAGACGGTCCGGAACAAGTTGGGCAGCCTGGCCGCCGAAGGCCATACCAAGCTGCTCCTGCTGGTTCCGGAACAGTATTCGTTTTTAAGCGAACGGGCCATATTGGAGCAGTTCGGAGAGCAGGCCGGGCAACACATTGAAGTGCTCAGTTTTACACGGCTTTCCGACTATGTATTCCGGGAACTGGGCGGTATGGCCGGTCAGTCTGCGGATGATGCCACCCGCATCATTCTGATGCTGCGGGCCATGCTGTCCGTAAAAGACCAATTGGTCTTTTACGCCCGGCAGGCGGAAAGTGTTTCCCTGGCAGGGCAACTACTGCAATGCGTCAAGGACATGCATCGCGGTGGCGTAACACCGGAAGATTTGCGGAAAACGGCAGCACTCCTGACCGGCCGTAAGAATCTGTCCGCCAAGCTCTCCGAACTGGCGCTGATTACGGATGCTTATGAAGCATTGTTTTTCCGCTCTTATACAGACGAAGACCTCCAAACCAAGAAGCTCTGTCAAAAGCTGGATGAAACCCGGTTCTTTGCAGGGTACACCATTGCAGTAGACGGCTTTAAAGGGTTTACCGGTCAGGAGCAGGAATTGCTGACCAGATTAATTGCACAGGCAGATGACGTTTACCTGACTCTTTGCACAGATGAAAGCAAAAGCATTTTGTTCCAATCCGTTAACCATACCAAAGATGCGGTTCGTCGTCTTGCGCAGCAAAACGGTGTCGGCATTTACCCGAACCGTTTAACAACCACCGGAATCCGGTTTCAGAACAGCACCCTTCGGCACTTAGAGCAAAATTTATTTGCGCCCGCTCCGGAAGTCTTTGACGAAGAGCCGGAAGGACTTACCTTGTTTGAAGCCGACACGCTGACAGAGGAATGCAATTATATTGCTGCCACTGCCAAGAAGCTGATGCGGGAAAGAGGGCTTCGTTGCAAAGATATGGCCGTTATTGTCCGTCGGGAAGAAAGCTACAAACAGGAACTGATGGCGGCTTTCCGCAGATACGGTATTCCTGTCTTTGATGACTCCCGCCAGCCCATTGCCAACCAGCCGCTGATTTCCCTGATGAAGTCTGTCCTGACCCTCTTAACCAATGGCTTTACCACAGAAAATCTGCTGAACTATCTGAAAACCGGCTTGTCTCCTCTGACGCAGGAAGAGGTGGCAACCTTAGAAAATTACGCCCTGCTTTGGAATCTGAAAGCCAAAAACTGGCAGGCAGACTTCACCTTACATCCGGACGGACTGGGGGTAGAGGAAACGGAGCAAAGCAACCAGCGGCTCTCGGATTTGAATGACATGCGAAAAGCTGTCATCCTTCCCCTTTTGCATCTGAAGAAGCAGGTAAAAGAAACCAATGCAGAAGGCATCAGCCGTGCTCTTTATGATTTTTTACAACGTACCCGCGTTCCGGACACGCTGAAAGACCTGGCCGTATCCTATCATGAAGCCGGCTTTACGGAACTGGCCAAAGAACAGAATACGGTTTATGAGTTACTGATGAATCTGTTTGACCGCCTGTCTACCGGCTGCGGTCCGGAGGTTCTGTCTATTTCCACCTATTGCAATTTGTTCCATGCGGTTGTCTCCATGGCAAAATTTGCCACTATCCCCAGCACCTTAGATGAAATTTCTATTGGTGCGGCAGACCGCGTTCGCCTGGACAATCCGAAAGTAGTTTTTGTTGCCGGACTGGCAGAAGGGTCCTTCCCCTCCGTGGTCGGCAGCACCGGCATTTTCTCTTCCCAGGACCGGGATATCTTATATGAAAACGGGCTGGAGCTGTCCTTGTCCAAGGAAGACCTGGCCAGTGAAGAACTGTTCATTGCTTATGCGGCCGTTACCACCTCTACGGATGCGGTTTACCTCAGCTATCACAAACTAGACGGTGGCGCCGCCATTGAGCCGTCCGAAGTACTTCGCAGCACCCAGCGTTGCTTCGGCGGCAAAAAATCTCTTCCGTTCTTAACCACGGCCTCCTTACCGGAAGCCTATTTTGCAGAAACAGCAGACAGCACCTTTGCTGCCTACGCAAAAGCATTGCTGCTGCCGACCGCAGCAGTGGAGGCAGCCAGTCTGCGTGCCGCCATTGCAGAGGATCCGCGGCTTTCTACCCTGGATGCCGCCCTCGGCGTCCGCGACTACCGCATTGCGGACCCGGCCCTGGCCACGCGCCTTTTCGGCACGGACATGGGCCTGTCCGCCTCCCGCGTAGACGTTTACCACAAATGCGCCTTTGAATATTTCTGCAAGTTCGGACTGAAGGCGCAGCCCCGGAAGAAAGCCGCACTGGATCCGGCGCAACGCGGCACCGTTATCCACTATGTGTTAGAGCAAATCATCAAGAACAGCACCATGCCCGCACTGATTGACATGACGCCGCAGGAGCGCCGTCTGCAAATAGAGCGCTGGTTGAACGCCTACGTAACCGAAAAAATGGGCGGACTGGAAGACAAACCAATTCGCTTTCAATACTTATACCACCGACTCGCCGCCACCCTGACAGACGTAGTGGAACGCCTGGTGGAAGAATTCAAAAACAGTGACTTCGTTCCTACCGACTTTGAATTGAGCATTGGGCCCAAGGGAAGCGAAGACGGCATTCCAGCCTACCGGCTGGACCTGCCAAAGGGCGGCTCTCTTTCCATCTACGGTTCCATAGACCGGGTAGATACCTACCAGAAGGATGGCAAAACCTATGTCCGCGTGGTGGATTACAAAACCGGCGGAAAAGAATTTGTCTTGTCCGAAGTCGTCAATTACGGCATTAATATGCAGATGCTGATTTATTTGTTTGCCATTGCCCAAAACGGTGCAGAGCGCTACGGAGACATCATCCCCAGTGGCATCTTTTATTACCCTGCCAAGCGGGCCTCCTATTCCATGGAAAACAAGCGGGAAGATCCGGAAGCCATCCAAAAAGCAAAGCAAAAGCAGGATCTGGGAAGCGGTCTGTTTTTAATGAACGAAGACCTGCTGGAAGCCATGGAACACGGCCTAAGCAAAAAATTCCTGCCCATTGACGGAAAAAAGATTACTAACAAAAAGGGCGAACTGGAAACCGGCCTGATTACTGCCGAAAACATGAAACGCCTGCAAGACCGCATCAATACTATCCTGATTCAAATGGCAGAGTCCCTGCAGGCAGGCATTGTGCCGGCCAATCCGGCCAGAGGAACCGGGTTTGAATCCACCTGCACCTACTGTGACTACTACCCCATCTGCCGGTTGGAAGAAACCGCTTACCTGGAAAACAAAGAGCGCTATAAAGAAATCATCAAATTAAAGCAACAGGACGCCATCAACATCCTGTGCAGGAAGGAGGAAACCAATGCCTAACTGGACACCCGATCAACAGAACTGTATTTTGGCCCGTGGCGGTACCGTTTTGGTTTCCGCTGCCGCCGGTTCCGGTAAAACTGCCGTCCTGATTGCCCGCGTTATTCAACGGCTGACCGACACAGAACACCCCTGCAATGCGGATGAGCTTCTGATTGTTACCTTCACCAAAGCAGCCACCGCAGAAATGCGTTCCCGGCTGTCCCAGGCCGTTGCTGCCGCACTGGAGCAGGATCCCGGAAATGCCCATTTGCAGAAACAGCAATTGCTGATTCCTTCTGCCAAAATCTGCACCATTGACGCCTTTTGCAGCACTTTGGTCCGGGAGCACTTTGACCAATTCGGTATTGCCCCCGACTTCCGTATGTTAGACGACAACGAAGGAAAACTACTGCAGCAGGATGCAGTTTCCTCTGTTGTGGAAGCACTTTACGCAGAACAAAATGAAAACTTTCAAAAGCTGGTGGAATTGCTTTCTTCCGGCAAGGATGACATCAACTTAGAAACCACCATCCTGAAACTGTACAACTACTCCCGTGCCTATCCTTCTCCGGAAACCTGGCTAAAACAGGGTCTGCAGTCGTACAACACGCAGATTCCGCTTTCTGACACACCAATCTTTGCTGCACTGAAAAGGAGCGTTTCCTCCCTGCTTTCCTACGCTTTGGACCTGGCAGACCAGGCGCTTGCCCTGCTGCGCACCAATTTGGAAACTGCTTCGTGCGATGCAGTCCTTCTCCTACAAAATGAGTCCGCCCTGATTTCCGGGCTGCAGAACAAATTAGAGCAGACTGATTTAGATGGCATGCTGTCGGACTTACAAAAGTATCAATTTCCAAAATGGAGTTCCGGCAAAGGATTAACCAAGCTGGAAAATGTCCAAAAAGCCAAAGCGTTCCGTGACATTATCAAAGATTTGCTGGGCAACCAGCTTCCTAAAATTTTAGTCTCCAACACGGAAGACTGGCGCACGGATACAGACGCATTACGCCCCCTGGCAGAAATGCTGGTAGAAGCGGTACTCCGCTTTACCAAAGAATATGGCCACTTAAAGCAGGAAGCCAATGCACTGGACTTCTCTGATGTAGAAGAGTTTGCCTTGCAGCTGTTGGTCAAAGACCCTGCTGCAAATCCTATGGAGCGAACTGCGCTTGCCAGGGAAATCGGCCTCTCCTTCCAGGAAATTCTGTTGGATGAATACCAGGATACCAACCGGGCACAGGATGCCATTTTCTCTGCCCTTTCCAAAGACGAAAACAACCTCTTTATGGTCGGAGACGTCAAGCAGAGCATTTATCGCTTCCGGCAGGCCATGCCGGAAAACTTCCTGGAACGGAAAGAACGGTATCCGCTTTATGACCCTGAAAAAGAGCAGTATCCCGCCACCATTACCCTTGGGAAAAACTTCCGTAGCCGCAAAGGCATTACCGATACCGTCAACTTCACCTTCCGCCAGTTAATGAGCAAAGAGGTCGGTGAAATTGATTACAATGATGACGAAGCCCTGGTTTTTGGTGCCGAGTATTATCCACCGGCAACGTTCCCGGAAGCAGAATTTTTTGTCCTGGAAAAAGAAAAAGAGAAAAAGCCCATTGAATCGGAAGCCCGGTTCCTTGCGCAGTATATCCGGGAGACCATGGCCAAAGACCCCTCCCTTTCCTACAAGGACTTTGCCATTCTGTTACAAGCACCAAGGAACAGTGCCCCTGTTTATGAACAGGTCTTACATGCGGCCGGCATTCCGGTTTACGCCGGTGCAACCGGTGGGTTCCTGCAAACGCCGGACATCAGCACCATTTTGTCCTTCCTCCGGATTATAGATAACCCGTTGCAGGACATTCCGCTTTGTGCCACCCTGCTTTCCCCGTTATTTGGATTTACGGAAGATGACTTAACCCTGATCCGTCTGGAAAACAGATATGCGTCCCTGTACGCAGCGTTATTACAGGCTGCCAAAAAGGAAGAAAATGCAAAGTACCGTTCCTTCTTAGAACAGTTACGGCAATACCGTCGCCTTTCCGTTTCCATGCCGTGCGGACAACTCATTCGGCAGATTTATGAAGATACCTCCTATCTGGACATTGCCTCTGCCAAGCGGGACGGCAAACAGCGGGAAGCCAATTTAAGACAGCTGCTGCAAATGGCGGATAGTTATGATACTCGCAGTACCTACGGGCTTTCCGGCTTCTTGCGTTACCTTGACCATATGGAAGAAAACCAATTTGATCAGGATGCCCCTTCTACCTTGTCAGAAGCGTCTGATGTTGTCCGCATCATGTCCATTCATAAAAGTAAGGGCCTGCAATTTAAAATCTGCATTCTTGCCAATCTGGACCACTCGTTCAATAAGTCAGATCTTTACAATCCGCTCATCCTTCACCCAACGCTTGGCATTGGCCTGAAGGGCCGGGACTTTGAAACCGGGTATCCGTATCCAACTCTGGTGCATACGGCCATCCAGTTGGAAACCAACAGAGCCACTTTGTCTGAAACGCTGCGGGTACTTTACGTTGCCATGACGCGTGCCAAAGAGCGCTTAGTTATGATCGGGACCCCCAGTGGTCAGAGTAGCCTGGCATCTAAAGTAAAGAAGCTGGCTCGCCCGTTATCCGAATCTGAAAAAATAGACCCGTACCTGGTAGAGCACACCGGTTCCTTCTTAGACTGGCTTCTACTGGCCTTCCTCCGCCACCCGGCACTGGAACCGGCACGGAAACTGGCGGACTTCCGCATTCCACTGCTGGCGCCGGACTTCAAATTGCACTTTCAGTACTATGATTCCGGCATTCCGGAAGAGCCTTCCAAGGCAGAAGAGGGCGTATTACCTGCCCCGGATCCAAACCTGGTGCAAGAACTGAAAAAGCGGATTCAATACGAATATCCGTATCAGGCGCTGGCCACCACCCTGACCAAGCGCGCCGCCTCTACCCTGCAGGATGGCACCTTTAACCTGCGCTACTTTGCCAAGGCACAGCCGGAGTTCTTATCTAAGTCCGGTCTGACCCCAGCCGAGCGCGGCACCTGTTTACACAAATTCATGCAATATGCAGATTTCTTAACAGCAGCCAAAGACCCGCAGGCAGAGCTTGACCGCCTGGTAGACGAAGAATTTCTGACGCAGACAGAGGCAGCAGCTATCTCGCCAGCGGTTGTATCCCGCTTCTTCCGCAGCAGCCTGTATGCACGAATTGTAAAAAGCCCACAGCTGTTACGGGAAAAGAAATTTGCCATTTTGGAAGACGCCGGCACCTTTGATCCGGACCTACCAGAGCCGCTTTCTAAAGAAAAGGTATTGGTTCAGGGCATTGTGGACTGCGCCTTTGAAGAGGACGGAAAACTGGTGGTAGTAGATTATAAAACCGACCATGTGTCCGACCCGGACCGTCTGATTGATCTGTACCAAGATCAGCTGCTGACCTATTGCACGGCCCTTTCCCGCTGCACCGGCATGGAAGTAAAAGAAGCGTACCTGTTCTCCTTTGCCTTAGGAAAAGAAATCCCGGTAAAAGAGTAAAGCATTCAAAATTACATAAAAAAGCGCTCCAAGGATTGTAGGATTCCCTGGAGCGTTTTTTATTTCTGTTTTGTTGGGTTCGGTTCTTACAACCGCCCTGCTGTTAGCCCTTGAAGTACTTTACAGCTGCTTCAAACATCCGGATGTCATAGTTGCCCGGAACGTTCTGGTACAGACCGTTTCCAATCCGTTCACTGTGTCCCATCTTACCGAAGACACGGCCGTCCGGCGAGGTAATTCCCTCTATTGCATAAAGGGATCCATTCGGATTGTAGTGAATATCATTGGTGGCGTTGCCGTCAGCATCTACATACTGGGTAGCAATCTGACCGTTTGCAGCCAGCTTGCGAATCAGTTCTTCATCTGCCAGGAACTTTCCTTCACCGTGAGAGATTGGCACATTGTAAATGTCCCCTACCTGGGTCAGGGAAAGCCACGGAGACAGGTTAGAAGCTACGCGGGTTCGTACAATCCGGGACTGATGGCGGGCAATATTGTTAAAGGTCAGGGTTGGGCAGGATTCATCTGTGTCCATAATCTTGCCATACGGAACCAGGCCCAGTTTAATCAGCGCCTGGAAGCCGTTACAGATGCCGCACATTAAGCCGTCTCTGTTGTCTAACAGGTTGGTTACCCCTTCTTTAACAGCGTCATTTCTGAAGAATGCGGTAATGAACTTACCACTACCGTCCGGTTCGTCACCGCCGGAGAAACCGCCAGGGATAAAGACAATCTGTGCATCGGCCAACTCTTTGGCAAAGGCGTCTACACTTCTGGAAATCCCGTCTGCAGTCAGGTTGTTAACGACCATAATCTTAGCTTCTGCACCGGCATCTTCTACGGCTTTGGCACTGTCATATTCACAGTTGGTGCCCGGGAAGGCCGGAATCAGAACCTTTGGCTTTGCCGTTTTAATGCAGGGACTGCGTCTGGCTTTGGCCTGATAAGAGAAGGTTTCTACCGGAACTTCATCCTGGGAAATGTTGCAATTGTAAACGCTTTCCAGTTTGTTTTCATACTGCTGCAACAGCTGGCAGCCACATACGCTTTCTTCTTTGTAAACAAAGACCTTTTCCTTTGTTACCGTGCCGACCAGAGTACCCGGTAATTCTTCTGCACTTTCTAACAGGAAGGAACCATAATTGGTGCCGAAAATATCCTGCAAAGACAGCTGTTCGTTAAAAGTAAATCCAAAGTCATTGCCAAAGCACATTTTCATAACGGCTTCAGCAATACCGCCCATACCAGGAGTATAAGCACTAACGGCCTTTCCGGAACGAAGCAGTTCAGTTACCGTATGGAACAGCTTCTTTAAGGACTCCGTAACCGGCAGTCCGTTTTCGTCGGTTTCCGGTTCCAGTAAGAAGAGCTTGTTGCCGGCTTTTTTACATTCCGGAGAAACTACATGTTCTGCCGTATCGGTAGTAACAGCAAAGGAAACCAAGGTTGGCGGTACATCCAGATCTTCAAAAGTACCGCTCATGGAGTCCTTACCGCCAATAGCGCCAATGCCCAATTCCTTCTGGGCTTTGTAAGCACCTAGCAGGGCGGCAAGCGGCTGACCCCAACGGGAAGAATCTTTGCCCGGATGTGCAAAGTATTCCTGGAAGGTCAGATAAACATCTTCAAAGGAAGCACCGGTAGCAATCAGCTTGGAAACACTTTCTACTACGGCAAGATACGCACCGTGGTATGGGCTCTGTTCCGTCAGGAACGGATTGTAGCCAAACGCCATGAAGGAACAGGTATCCGTATGTTTCTTTTCTACGGAAACCTTCTGTACCATAGCCTGGATTGGGGTCAGCTGTTTCTTGCCGCCGAATGGCATCAGAACCGTGCCGGCACCAATAGTAGAGTCAAAGCGTTCCGAAAGGCCACGCTTGGAACAAATATTCAGGTCAGATGCCATGGCTGTCAGGTGCTCTGCAAAGCTGCCGGCAACCTGCTTCGGCTGTAGTTTTGCAGCCGGAGCCGAAACGGTAATGTGCTTGTCGGCGCCATTGGAATTCAAAAATTCGCGGCTGACATTGACAATTTGTTTGCCGTTCCAGTTCATAACCAGCCGTGGTTCTTCCGTTACTACAGCAACTGGTGTGGCCTGCAGGTTTTCCTGTTCTGCTAAAGCAATAAAGGCAGTTACGTTTTCTTTTTCAACCACAACTGCCATCCGTTCCTGAGATTCACTGATAGCAAGTTCGGTACCGTCTAAGCCGTCATACTTCTTCGGAACGGCATTCAGGTCAATGTTCAGCCCGTCTGCCAATTCCCCAATGGCCACCGACACACCGCCGGCACCAAAGTCATTACAGCGTTTAATCATACGGCATGCTTCTTTGCTCCGGAACAGACGCTGTAACTTGCGTTCTTCCGGTGCATTACCCTTCTGGACTTCTGCACCGCAGGTTTCCAGGGACTGTGCCGTATGGGACTTGGAAGAACCGGTGGCACCGCCACAGCCGTCACGGCCGGTTTTTCCACCGAGCAGAATCACAATATCTCCCGGTGTTGGCACTTCACGACGTACATTTTCCTGCGGAGCGGCAGCCACAACGGCGCCGATTTCCATCCGCTTGGCGGCATAACCCGGGTGGTAAATTTCATCCACAATGCCGGTAGCCAAACCAATCTGGTTGCCGTAAGAAGAGTACCCTGCCGCCGCGGTGGTAACAATCTTCCGCTGCGGAAGCTTCCCCGGAATGGTCTTGCTGACCGGGGTCAGCGGGTCCGCGGCACCGGTTACGCGCATGGCGCCGTAAACGTAGGCGCGGCCGGACAGTGGGTCACGAATGGCGCCGCCGATGCAGGTTGCCGCTCCGCCGAACGGTTCAATTTCCGTCGGGTGGTTATGAGTCTCATTTTTAAAGAGCAGCAGCCAAGGTTCTTCCCCATCTTCGGTCTGTACCGTAATTTTGACGGTGCAGGCATTAATTTCTTCGGACTCATCCAGCTTCTGCAGCTGTCCGGTCTTCTTTAAGTATTTCACTGCCAAAGTAGCCAGGTCCATCAGGCAAACCGGCTTCTTGTCTCCAAGTGCTTCCCGGTCAGCCAAATATTCTTCATACGCTTTTTGCAGGAGTTCATCTTCAAACTTGGCGTCATCAATGACGGTTAAGAATGTGGTATGACGACAGTGGTCAGACCAGTAGGTATCAATCATCCGGATTTCCGTTACGGTCGGATCCCGCTGTTCCGTGCGGAAATAGTTCTGACAGAAAGCAATGTCGTCCAGATCCATGGCAAGGCCCATGGTATCTACAAAGTTCTGTAAGCCGTCCCGATCTAAATCCAGGAAACCATCTACAGTCTTAACGCTTTCCGGAATATCATACTGCAATCGCAGCGTTTCCGGCTTTTCAAAGGAGGCTTCCCGGCTTTCTACCGGGTTAATGACATACTTCTTAATTTCTGCCACATCCGCCTCTGTCAGATTCCCGTATAACAGGTAAATTTTGGCAGTGCGAATGGTAGGACGCTCTCCCTTAGAGATAATCTGAATGCACTGTGCCGCAGAGTCAGCACGCTGGTCAAACTGTCCTGGGAGATATTCTACAGCAAAGGCATAGGCTGCATCGCCCGTGTCAAGAGAATCAGAAACAAGGTCCAGCTGCGGTTCCGAGAACACGGTTCCGATGGCGTAGTTAAACAGCTCTTCCGAAATATCTTCGGCGTCATAGCGGTTGACAATCCGCACCTTGGTCAGTCCGCTGATTCCAAGTAAAGAGGTGCAATCGGACCACAATGCCTTTGCTTCGTTGGCAAGGGCTTCCTTTTTTTCTGAAAATACTCTGTAAACCATTAATTATCCTCCCGTGCAGCCAGTGCTTTTTTGCCGATATCCTTTCTGTAAAAGGCATTGGCAAACGAAATGGTGCTTACTTTTTCATAGGCCTGCTGGATGGCCTGTTCCAGCGAGTCAGCTGTAGCCGTTACGCCCAGCACCCGTCCGCCATCAGTCAACAATTTCCCGTTTTCCGTCTTTGCGCCGGCCACATAAACATTGGCCAGTTGCTCTTCCGGAATGGTAATTTCATATCCTTTTTCATAGGACTGCGGATATCCAGCGGATGCCATAATAACGCAGCAGGCAGAGCCGTCCGAAAAGCGAACATCCTGTTCTGCCAGCGTTCCGTTTGTGGTAGCCTGCATTACCGTCAGTAGGTCAGATTCCAGCAGCGGCAAAACCACCTGGGTTTCCGGATCTCCGAAACGGCAGTTGTATTCAATGACTTTCGGACCGTCCGGCGTCAGCATCAGGCCGAAATAAAGACAGCCTTTGAAGGTTCTGCCTTCGGCATTCATGGCCTTTATGGTTGGCAGAAAAATGCGTTCCATGCACTCATCCGCAATTTCTTTGGTGTAATACGGGTTCGGTGCTACTGTTCCCATGCCGCCGGTATTCAGGCCCTGGTCTCCGTCCAATGCACGCTTATGGTCCATGGAGGAAATCATGGGAACTACGGTTTTACCATCCGTAAAGGATAATACGGACACTTCCGGTCCCGTTAAAAATTCTTCTACTACCACGCGGTCCCCGCTCTTGCCGAACTTTTTATCTTCCATCAGGCTTTTGACGGCAGCTTCGGCATCTTCTCTGGTTTCCGCAATTAAAACGCCCTTACCCAGTGCAAGGCCGTCTGCTTTTACAACCACCGGTAATTTGGCGGTTTTAACATACTCCAATGCCTTTTCTGCCTGGTCAAAGACCTCATAGGCAGCGGTTGGAATCTGATATTTTTTCATTAATTCTTTGGAAAAGACCTTACTACCTTCAATGATGGCAGCGTTTGCTTTCGGTCCAAAGCATGGAATTCCTTTTTCTTCTAATGCATCTACGCAACCAAGTACCAGCGGATCATCCGGGGCAACCACAGCGTAGTCAATCTGTTCCTTTACGGCAAATTCAGTGATTGCCGGAATATCGGTTGCACTGATGGCAACACATTCGGCATCTGCTGCAATTCCACCGTTTCCGGGCAGAGCATAAATGGTGTCTGCCTGCGGGTTCTCTTTCAGCTTTTTAATGATGGCGTGTTCACGGCCACCGCCACCGACAACTAAAATTTTCATTTTGTCCCCTTTTCCGCCAGTAATTCTGCGCAGACTTTTTCTGCCGCAGCCGGCAATAATTCCCATTCGGCCTGTTCCATGACCCGTTTCTGTAGGGTCTCCGGTGTGTCACCGTCTTCCACAGCAACCGCCTTTTGCAGGATAATTTCTCCGCCGTCCGGGATTTCATTGACAAAATGGACCGTGGCGCCCGTTACCTTAACCCCTTTTTCCAGGGCGGCTTCGTGCACACGCAGTCCGTAAAACCCTGCCCCGCAGAAAGACGGGATCAGGGAAGGATGAATATTTAAAATACGACGCGGATACTTCTTGGTGAAGTTTTCCGAGAGGATGCATAAGAAACCGGCCAGAATAATAACATCAATCCCGTTTTCTTCCAGAACCGTTGCCAGTTCTTCTTCAAAGCGTTCCTGGCCCAGTTCTTTCCGGCTTAACCAGAGTGTCTGTATGCCGGCCTGTTCTGCGCGGGTCAGCGCATAGGCATCTTTTTTATTGGAGATGACCAGTGTAATCTGTCCGCTGGGCAGACGGCCCTCCCGCTCGGCATCAATTAAGGCCTGCAAGTTGGTACCGCCGCCAGAAACCAGAACCGCAATGGAAATTTTTCCCTGTTTCATTTTTGCACCCTCCGGAGCGTTTCTTAAAGCGTTTATAAAATCTGGATTTTTTCCGTACCTTCGGTAATGGTTCCTAGAACATAGGCTTCTTCGCCCTGCTCCTGCAGGATGGCCAGAGCCTTATCTGCGTCTTCCGGAGCCACTACAATGCTCATGCCGACACCCATGTTAAAGGTGTTAAACATATCGTGTTCACTGATCTGTCCTTCTTTGGCAATGAGGTCAAAAATAGGAAGTACCCGAACATTGGCACGCTGAATGGTGGCGCAAAGGCCATCCGGAATACTTCTTGGAATGTTTTCATAGAATCCGCCGCCGGTAATGTGGGAAATGCCTTTCACACGCACTTCGTCCAACAGAGCCAGTACCGGTTTTACATAAATTTTAGTTGGTGTCAGAAGGGTTTCGCCAAGCGATTTGCCGCCCAGTTCTGCAACCGGCTTTTTCAAATCAGCATGGTCTACATCAAAGACCTTGCGTACCAGGGAGAAGCCGTTGGAATGCACGCCGGAGGAAGGCAGTGCAAGAATAACGTCTCCCGCTTTCATGGTAGAGTTGTCAATAATCTTGGACTTGTCTACCACACCAGTGGAATAACCGGCAAGGTCATATTCTTCAATGGGATAAAAGCCGGGCATTTCTGCGGTTTCGCCGCCAATCAGGGCAGCACCGGACTGTACACAGCCATCACTGACGCCTTTGACAATATCTGCAATCTTTTCCGGAACATTCTTGCCGCAGGCAATGTAATCCAGGAAAAACAGCGGGCGGGCGCCCACACAGATAATGTCATTGACGCACATGGCAACACAGTCAATACCAACAGTGTCATGCTTGTCCATTAAGAATGCAATTTTCAGTTTGGTACCAACACCGTCGGTGCCGCTGACCAGAACCGGCCGGGTAATCCCCTGCAGATCCAGCTCAAACAGACCACCGAAACCACCAACATCAGAGCAGACGCCTTTGGTAACGGTTTTGGCAATATGCTGTTTCATCAGTTCTACGGCTTTGTAACCGGCGGTAATATCTACACCGGCTGCAGCATAGCTGTCAGACTTGGAATTTTTGTTCATTCGCCCTTCTCCTTCTTTTCTGCCTGTTCTTCTTCGTCCCGCTCCGAAAGCTTCCGTTCAAAGCGGCTTTTCTGTGGTGCAGACGGCACTTCGGTGGGATAATCACCGTCAAAGCAGGCGGTGCAATAGCCTTTTCCCTTTACGCCGCAGGCAATCCGCTTTACTGCATCTACCGAAAGATAGGCAAGCGTGTCCGCGCCGATGATTTCTGCTGTTTCTTCCACCGTGTGGTGACAGGCAATCAGATGTTCACGGGAATCAATGTCAGTACCGTAATAACACGGGTTCATAAATGGTGGCGAGGAAACACGGAAATGAATTTCCTTAGCACCGGCATCCCGCAGCATTTTTACAATGCGGGCACTGGTTGTCCCTCTGACAATGGAGTCATCAATCAGAACAATGCGCTTTCCCTTTACCGTGCTGATAATCGGGTTCAGCTTAATCCGAACCTTATCCGAACGACTCTGCTGTCCCGGGGAAATAAAGGTTCTGGCAATGTATTTATTCTTAATAAATCCGATTTCATAAGGAATACCGGACTGTTTGGAATATCCGATGGCAGCATCCAGACCGGAATCCGGAACACCAATAACAATGTCGGCATGAACCGGATTTTCCAGGGCCAGGTAAGCACCTGCTCTGGCTCTGGCTTCATGTACGTTGCAACCATCAATGATGGAATCCGGGCGAGCAAAGTAAACATATTCAAAGACGCACATTCTGTGCTCTGCTTTGCCACAATGATCCTTGATACTGCGTACTCCATTTTTGTCAAAGACCAGGATTTCACCGGCCTCTACATCGGCCACAAATTCTGCACCAACGGCATCCAGTGCACAGCTTTCCGAAGCTACTACATATCCGCCATCCGACGTTTTTCCGTAGCAAAGCGGGCGGAATCCGTTCGGATCCCGTACGGCAATCAGCTTGGTAGGAGACATAATAACCAAAGAATAGGCACCCTTAATCCGGTCCATGGAACGGTTGACGGCCTCTTCAATGGAATGCGCTTTAATGCGCTCATCCGTAATAATGTAGGAAATGACTTCCGTATCTGAAGTAGTGTGAAAAATGGACCCTTTCAGCTCCAATTCTTCCCGCAACTCATAGGAATTGACCAGGTTTCCGTTGTGGGCCAACGCCATTCTGCCCTTAATGTGGTTTACTACAATGGGCTGTGCATTGTTGCGGTCCGTGTCACCGGTAGTGCCATAACGGCAGTGTCCAACTGCCATGGTGCCTTCTCCAAGGGCTTCAATTCGGTCCTGGGTCAGCACTTCGCTAACCAGACCAATGTCCTTGTAGGTGTTAAACAGGCCATCATCGTTTACGGTAATACCGCAGGACTCCTGTCCCCTGTGCTGCAGAGCAAACAGGCCATAATAAACATCTCTGGCTACCTCTCTGCGCGTTGGGGAATAGACACCGAATACACCGCATTCTTCTCTTAAATTAGACATAAGCTAACTCCAAAATTAAGATTCATCCAAAAGCGGTAAAAAGCTTACTCGCCTAAAATCCGTTTCATCATTTCCTGATAGGCATCTTCTACGTTGCCAAGGTCTCTGCGGAAACGGTCCTTGTCCAGTTTTTCATGGGTGCGGCTGTCCCAGAAGCGGCAGGTGTCCGGAGAAATTTCGTCTGCCAGAACAATGGTGCCGTCAGAGGTCTTGCCGAACTCCAGCTTGAAGTCTACCAGATCAACGTTGATCTTCTTGAAGTAGTCCTTCATAACGTCGTTGACTTTGAAGGCCAGCGTCTTAATGGTTTCAATTTCTTCCTTGGTAGCCAGCTTCAGGGCAATGACGTGGTAGTCGTTGATCAGCGGATCTCCAAGATCGTCGTTTTTATAGGAAAATTCAATGGTCGGTTCGTCAAAAACAATGCCTTCTTCCACACCAAAGCGTTTGGCAAAAGAACCGGCAGAAATGTTGCGGATAATGACTTCCAGAGGAACAATGG
>CAVCCW010000007.1:0-52101 GCA_963600825.1 Bacteroidaceae bacterium
TGAACTTAATGGACTGTATTCAGTTTTCAGGGTACAACCTGAAGAAAGGACCTCATTAGAGGTCCTTTTTTATTGCTGTTTATTGCATATTGAACTAAATCGCAAAGCAGTACGAAGAAAAGCACCCCGCATATCTGCGAGGTGCTTTTTTCTACCTAATTAGAAATAACTACCAGATTAAAATAGGAAGTTGGCAACAAAGCGCACATCTTTTACGGCTTGAATACGGTCTTTCAAATGCAGCGGCGGAACCGGAGCTTCTACCCAATCTACATCCAAATGTTTGGCGGCATATTCCGGAATGGTATACAGTCCGTCATCATAGGCATCAAAACGGGGCTCGGTCGGCGTGCCTGCCGCGGCCTTGGCGACTTTGATGACATATTTTCGAACTAAGCCGGCGGCAATCAACGGCAGATATTTTAAGTCAATCTGCCCAGGGAGCGCCGGCATCATGGCAACTGCCGTACGGGCGGCAAGATTGTTGACTTCACCGCACCCGCGAATCCAGAGGAATCCTTTCAAACTGGCCAGTTCTTTGGCCGGTGCGGTGCATTCACCACAAACCAGCTTGACGCCCGGCAGTTTTTCCAAATCCTTCAAAGAGTAAGCGGTTCCATCTTCGCCAAGCCAGTAGCGCACGCCGTCCTTTTCTGCTCCGTTTCCGACGATAACACTTAAGTGTCTGTGCTTGGTTAGCGGGTAACTGTAGGAAGCAAAAAGAACTTCAAAGGTGGTTCCCAGGGAGGCAATGCATCCACCGGCACAGGTAGCTTCCATTGCTTTTACAAAGTCGGTGGAGTTGCCGGAAAGCTGCTCTAACTTTGGTGCACGGTTATTAGTATGTCCTACATACAGCTTAACGCCGGGCCAATTTTTATGGAACCGTTCAGAAAGCAGGGTTGGTTCTGCAGGACGGAATTTTACAATGCGTTTTTCTCCGATGACTTCCACGTCGGGATCGCCGAAGCCACGTTTTCCGGCTTCAATCAAAAGCTTGTTTTTGGTGGGATCAAAGCCCATTAATTCGGTGGTAACGCGGTCTACTTCCACAGAATTGGTACCGCTGACAATGCGATTCATGACAACCGGATGGTTTGGTCCCGGTGTATTTCCTTCCCCACCGATAATGCCGTCTACTACTGTCAAATCCGGGTGGAATAAATATAAGAGGTCTGAAAGTTTTTTGTCTATTTGCCAGGTGTGGTTCCTGTATCGCATATTGCAGGAAAAGGTGCCCATGGCATTCTTGAATCCAAGTGTAACACCGGTATAAATATTGCATTTTATCTTTGGGTGGGAAACATAGAGCCGTTCCCCGCGGATGACTTCCGAAATGCTTTTGGGAACATAAACTTCCTGTCCACATTCTGCCTTGGGGCAAAAATAGCGGTCAATGGCTTCTTCTTCAAAAAAGACCAGTTTGGCCCCGTATTTTTTTGCGATGCGGTCATATCCTGCCATTTTGGCATAGGTCCACGTAACCAAGCCGGAGCCTTCGCCGATGACAATATCCGGACAAAGTTCGGAAAGAATCTCCATGGTGGCGTCAAAAACACGTGGATCCGTGGTTTGTGGGATGTCATAAGAAAACCGATATCCGGATTTTGGTGTGACAAAAACCAGATTCGGTTTAATTAAAACCTTTTGTCCACGGAATTTTGCTTTCCAGCCAGTTGCCGCATCAAGATCATCCAGGCTCTGCCTTACGGCAGCTTTGATTGCCTTGATATCGGCACGCTCTTCGTACTCTGCTGTTCCGTAGTTTTTAGGAAGCTGTACATAGTTTTTGAAGTAATCAATGGGTGGTGCTTCTGTTATAACGACTGCATTATGGGCGTACTGGACCGGCATATTCCATTTCCTCCTGTCTAATATCAAAAAATAAACAGACGTCGTCAGCGTCTGCGGGCTTGAAAAAATTGTAGTTGACTCTCCAACGGAATGTCAATAAATGTTGGGCAAAAAGGAAACTGTTTTCATGACAAATTTTTATCAAACTAGATAAAATATTCTGACATCTTATCAAGTTTGTGAAAAAGTTGTACAAAAATAAGAGGCTTTTTTCATTGCCCTTTCCGTAACGCGCCGTTACAATGGAAAAGAAACAATTGGACAGAAAGGGTCTGCGTTGTCGGAAAAGCAACGCCAGACGATTCGTTCGGACACGGCAAAACTGAAGGAGGAAATGTAATGACGAAACCACAGGAAGTAAAAACGATTGAACAACGGGTAGCAGATTGCAGAGCCTATTATGAAACAGGTGCAACACAAAGTTATGAGTTTCGGCTGAACGCATTAAAGAAATTGCGGAAGGCATTAAAGGCGCATGAAAAAGATGCGTATGCTGCCTACAAAGCGGATTACAACAAAGGAATGTTGGAAACAACGGCGTATGAATTTGCCGTTGTGTATGCCGAATTGGATGAAGCCATTCTGGAATTGAAAAAATGGATGGGTGTAAAGAAAAATCACGCACCTTTGTTCAGCATGCCGGGCCGTGGGGAACGGTATCGGGATCCGTATGGGGTAGTGCTGATTGTTTCTCCGTGGAACTTCCCGCACAACCTGACCTTCTGCCCGCTGATTGGCGCCATTGCCGGCGGTAACTGTGCCGTCCTGAAACCATCCAACTATACGCCGACTATTACCAAAGTCATTAAGGAAACCATTGAAGATGCGTTCCCGGCAAACTACATTACAGTAGTTACCGGCGGCCGTGAAGAGAACGCCCAGCTGTTTGACCAGTATTTCAATATGGCGTTCTTTACCGGCGGTACTACGGTAGCCAGACTACTTTCCGAAAAATGTGCCCAGCACGTAACACCGGTTGTCCTGGAATTAGGCGGAAAATCACCGGTTTACGTTGACAAAGAAGTAAACATTAAGGAATGTGTAGAAAGCCTTACCTGGGGCAAATTCGCCAATGGCGGGCAGATTTGTGTTTGCCCGGACTATATGGTAGTGCATGAAGATATTCATGATGAATTTGTAAAGGAATTAATTTCCTGTATTAAGAAGCACCAGGTGTCCAGAAACGGAAAACTTCGTTCTAACTTTACCTCCTTGGTATCCGACAAGCATTTCCAGAAGGTATGTGGCTTAATTGATGAAGATAAAGTAATTTACCGTGTACAGGAACCGGATTCCGCTACCCGTCAGATTGGACCGGTAGTCATGGACAATGTGGATCTCTCCTGTAAGTGTATGCAGGAAGAAATTTTTGGTCCGTTGATGCCAATCATAACTGTAAAGTCCAAAGAAGAAGCGGTAGCACTGATTCATAAGGAAGGTCATGTATACAATGGATCTGATGGTGCACAGCCATTAGCCCTTTATATTTATACCAGCAATAAGAAGACCGCACAGTATATGATTGACCACGTACAATCCGGCGGATGTACGGTAAACGGCACTATTTTCCACTTCCTTGGCGTCAGATTTAATGGTGTTGGTTTCTCCGGTAATTCCGATGGATATCACGGCATTGCATCGTATTTGACATTTACCCACGGCCGTTCGGTGCTGCGTTATGACAGACTGACACCGCTGCATCGCCTGATTATTTTTGCCGCCTGGCAAAGACCGGTTACCGATGCCATCCTGAAGGCAGTAACCAGCGTTATTAAGATTGATCGTCTCTGGTTCCCACTGCTGAAAGGGGATTGTGATGACAAGAACAGCAAGAACTAATTGCAAATAGGAGAAATGGGAAACGACCGCAGTGAAAACTGCGGCCGTTTCGTCTTTTCCTTTTCCTTTTACAACATACTGTGTTATACTGTAATGCGTGAAAATGAAATTATGGGGAAGTCTGTATTCTGGAGGTTCATCATGAAAACGCAAACATTTCTGACAAAATGCATGGCTGTTGCTGTGTTGCTGGCAGTAATGCTCTGTTCTTTCCTGTATCCGGTGTCTGCAGCGTCTGAAAAAGATTCCTATGTGAATTCTTTGGTAAGTGCCGGATTCCCGAAAGCATATGCGGAAAAATTGTATACGGTACATCAGTCCCATCCGAACTGGAAATTTACTGCGGTAAAGACGGGGCTAAATTGGTCTGATGCATTAAGTGCAGAAACCGGCAATAATTTAAACCTGGTTCCGTTGCGGAAATCTGCCGATCTTACAGCCACACGCTTGTACAGGGATCAATCTGTCGGTACCTATACTTCTAACGGAGGATTTACCTATTCCGTAGTAGACGGTTCCAATGCGGATCAAAATGGCTGGATTCGGGCCACTCCTATGGCTGTTTCTTACTTTATGAATCCGTACACCTTCCTTGGCAATGACATCACCATGATGCAGTTTGAGTCCCTGGAATGGAATTTTGATTCTTATGACGAGGCAGTGAAGGTAGTTACCAGTATGCTGGCAAAATCGTTTATGGCAAGCACATCTACTACGCGTAGTGAAAATTATGTTACCTCTGCTGGTAAGATCAAATACACGGATACTTCTGGAAATACCCAAACAATTAACAAGACTTATGCGGAAGTTATTTGCACTGCAGCAAAGAACAACAATGTAAACCCCTGCTTCCTGGTTTCTAAAATTTTAGGGGAACACGGAGTCAGCGGCAGTAGCAGTGTTACCGGAACCTATAAATCTTATACAGGTTACTACAATTACTTCAACATTGGTGCAGTAGATGACAGCAATGGCCAGGCGGTTGTCCATGGCTTGAAGTACGCCAAGAGCTACGGCTGGACTACACCGGAGAAGTCCATTAATGGTGGCACTGAAATAATTGCAAAGTACTACATCGCCAGAGGGCAGAACACATCTTACCTGCAAAAGTTTAATATGACCTCCAACAATACGTATAATCACCAGTACATGAGTGCGCTTAACGGGGTGGTAAATACTACGTATTCTACTTATAAAGCATATCGGGATGCCGGCGTCCTGGATCAGTCCAAGACGTTTTACATTCCTATCTTCAACAACCTTCCGGAAACCAGTGGTACGGCAATTAAATTTACCGGTTACCAAGGCTCCGGTTCCGGTGTAGCTACGGCAACAGTTAATCTGCGGGACGAACCGTCTGTTTCCGGCGGCAACCAGGCCGGATCTATTACTGCCGGAGAAACCATTACGGTAGAAGGCGGGTTCCGGGATACACGTGTTGCTTATACGGGCACTGTGGATGCCACGAATTATCGTATGTATAAGCCTCTTTGGTATAAGGTAACAACGTCCAACGGAGCAACAGGATATGTTGTAGAAGAGTCAGTAGATGTCAGTGCTTTGGCCAAGGTTTCCAAAGGCAAGACCTTCAAATTGAAGTATTCCGTTTCCGGAAATGAAACGCCATACTTCTTTAGCCAGGATACGCGTATTGCCACGGTTTCCTCTTCCGGTGTAGTAACCGGAGTGGGAGATGGTACCACTAAGGTGGTTGCTTACCTAAGCAATGGCGCCTTTGATGTTTTGAAAGTAACCGTTGGTGACGGAGACACAGAAGAAGAGGCTTCTTCTGATACAAAGACTGATTCCTCTACAGAAAACACCACGGATACGGATTCGGAAAGCACTACGGAAGCGGAATCCACTACGGAAGATACCACAGAAACAAAGACTTATCCGGATTATTCCAGTGAAGATATCCGTTTGGTAAAAGACTCTAACGGAGACTTTTACTGTTATCGCAACGGGGAATTTGTAAAATATACCGGTATTGCAAAGGGTGACAGCGGCGCATGGTGGTACTGTGAAGACGGAGCTCTTCGTACGAAGACCATTCTTGCCAAGAACCAAAACGGTTGGTATTACTGTGAAAAGGGCAAGGTTACCTTCCAGTACAACGGATTGGCAACCAATCAGAATGGAACTTATTACTTGAAAAACAGTAAGGTTCAGTTTAGCTATAATGGAACCTATACGAAAGGCGGAACTACTTATACCATTAAGAATGGCAAAGTGATTTCCTCCACTAAATCCAGCACGGCATCCTGCCCGTATCGGGAACCGTCTTATGTGGTAAATCGTTCCAAGTATGAATATGGTAAGATTCGAAAAGGCAATGAAGGTGTTAAGTGGGTTCAGTGGTGGCTGACCAAGAAGGGCTACTACAATGACAAAATTGACGGCTTCTTTGGACCTGGCACACAGTCTGCTGTAAAGAAATTCCAGAAAGCCAACGGATTGGATGCCGACGGATCGGTAGGACCCATTACCAGAAAAGCGCTGAAAAGCTGATTTTTGAAAAGCTGTGGGAAATCCTGAAAAGCCAAACGAAACAAAGGGGCACGTTGCAGAACGTGCCCTTTTTGGTTGTTACACAGTGCCCCAACAGAATCCATTTTTTGCAAGCTTTTTCCTTGACCGGGACTTGGCTTTATGGTAAAGTAACTGTACCTCTTAAAAGAGGGCTCTTTTTTTGTGCGCATTTTTACAAAAAGAAAGCCCGTGCAGAGAGGGAGGCAAAGGGCTCCCCGCATTGTTTAGAGGAGCAAAAATTTATCCAGAAGTATGGAGGTGCCGTCAATGAGAGTTAGAGTTACTCTTGCTTGCACAGAATGTCAACAGCGCAATTACAACACAATGAAAAACAAGAAGAACTCCCCTGACCGTTTGGAGATGAACAAGTACTGCAAGTTCTGCAAGAAACATACTCTCCACAGAGAAACCAAGTAAAAGGAGGCTCCGTTTATGGCAAAGAATGCTAAAACGCCGAAGACTTCCTCCAAGCCGGCCAAAAAAGCCGACGCTACCCAGTCCAAGGGCAACAAAGCATTGGACTCCATTAAAAAATGGTTCAAGGATCTGAAGACCGAAATCAAGAAGATTCAGTGGACAAA
The DNA here is from genome assembly GCA_963600825.1 of Bacteroidaceae bacterium. Taxonomy (GTDB): domain Bacteria; phylum Bacillota; class Clostridia; order Oscillospirales; family Acutalibacteraceae; genus RUG420. The sequence continues at coordinate 6,807 of CAVCCW010000007.1, forward strand.
AGGCAAGGACCTTTGGAAAAACTGCCTGGTTGTTCTTTTGGTTGTTCTGGTTATCGGTATTGGTGTATGGATTGAAGATGCCATACTGGTTAAGCTCAGAGAAGTTATCTACAATCTGTCTGTAACCGACACGGAGACCGCACTTATTATGGCCCGTGCATTCCTTGGATCTCTAGCGTTGTAACGGAGGCGGTTTCTATGGCAGGAATTTCCAAGTGGTACGTTGTTCATACCTATTCCGGGTATGAAAACAAGGTAAAAGACAACATTGAAAAAGTAGTAGAAAACCGGAAAATGCAGGATTTAATTCTGGATGTTCGCGTTCCTACCGAAACCGTTCAGGAAGTCAAAGAGAACGGCGAAGTAAAAGAAGTAGAACGTAAGGTTTTCCCAGGTTATGTTCTGGTAAAGCTGGCTGTAGAACAAAGCGGCGAAGAATATACCATGAATGATGATGCCTGGTATGTTATCCGCAATACCCGCGGATGCACCGGATTTGTTGGTCCGGAAAGCAAACCGGTTCCGTTGACAGACGCTGAAGTAGAACACCTTGGCGTGGACATCAGAACCGTGGAAGTGAACTACGCAGTCGGAGACTATGTCAGAATTATTGATGGTCCGCTTTCGGACTTCTCCGGTACCGTAGAAAGCATTGACCTTGACAACAATAAGGTTAATGTACGAATTTCCATGTTCGGCAGAGAAACGACTGTCGAAACTATGCTCAACCAGCTTGAGCTTGGCGTAGAAGGCTGAATCGCCTGAACTACGCAGTATTAATCTTGGTAATGAGCGGATTTCCGCTTTCATTACGGGAGTCTCTTTCAGACTTCCGGTGGGAGGAACAATACTCTTGTTCCGCCAATTACCACAATTCTTTGGAGGTGCAATTATGGCACAGAAAGTTATTGGCTTTATTAAGCTTCAGATTCCTGCCGGTAAGGCAACCCCAGCCCCGCCTGTAGGACCTGCACTCGGTCAGCATGGTGTTAACATCATGGCTTTCACGAAGGAATTCAACGAGCGCACAAAGAACGACATCGGTCTGATTATCCCAGTTGTAATCACAGTGTACGCAGACCACAGCTTTACCTTTATCACCAAGACTCCGCCAGCAGCAGTTCTTCTGAAAAAGGCTGCCGGTATTGAAAAGGCTTCCGGTGAACCAAACAAAACAAAGGTAGCTACCGTTACGAAGGAACAGGTTCAGAAGATTGCCGAGCAGAAAATGCCGGACCTGAACGCTGCTAGCCTGGAAGCTGCAACCAGCATGATTGCCGGTACCGCTCGCAGCATGGGCATCACTGTAGTGGATTAATGCGGGAGGATAGACAGAATGAAACATGGTAAGAAGTATGTTGACAACAAAAAGCTTGTCGACAGAACAAAAACATATGAAGTAGGCGAAGCTCTTGACCTTGCCTGCAAGACTGCTACCGCAAAGTTTGACGAAACAATTGAAGCTCACATCCGTCTGGGCGTTGACTCCCGTCACGCTGATCAACAGGTTCGTGGCGCTGTTGTTCTTCCGAACGGAACCGGTAAGCAGGTTCGTGTTGCTGTATTTGCCAAGGGCGATATGGCAAAAGCTGCTGAAGAAGCAGGTGCTGAAATTGTCGGCGCAGAAGATTTGGCAGAACGCATTCAGAAGGAAGGTTTCCTGGACTTTGACGTAGCTGTTGCTGCACCGAACATGATGGGTGTAGTTGGTCGTCTTGGTAAAATCCTCGGACCTCGTGGCTTGATGCCATCTCCGAAGGCCGGTACCGTAACTCCTGATGTTGCTAAGGCTGTACAGGAAGCCAAAGCCGGTAAGATTGAATATCGTCTGGACAAGACCAACATTATTCACTGCCCAATCGGAAAAGCTTCTTTCGGTCCGGAAAAACTGACCGAAAACCTGGATACCCTGATGGAAGCTATTGTTAAGGCAAAACCATCTGCTGCAAAGGGTCAGTATATTAAGTCCTGCACCGTTGCTGCAACCATGGGACCTGGCGTTAAGTTCAGTTCTTCTAAGTACGGCGCATAAGCCAAAACTGTTATTGACACGGGGGAAACCCCGTGTTAGTATATCAATGCTGTTTCTTACCGAAGACAGCAGGTGTCCGCAAAGACGTAACAGGCAAAGTCCTTACCTGCCGAGGAAAACACAGAAAACGTAGTTTTTTGGGCTCTTTCCGCGGTAGTGCGGAAAGAGCCTTTTCATATTCATCACAGGAGGTGAATATTTTGGCAAGTGAAAAAATTCTGGAAGCAAAGAAAGCTGCGGTAAGTGAATTGGCCGGTAGAATGACTGATTCCGTAGCCGGTGTATTGGTAGAATACAAAGGCATTAACGTAGCAGACGATACGGTTCTCCGTAAGGAACTCAGAGAAGCCGGTGTTGACTATTCTGTCATCAAGAATTCCATCATTAGAAGAGCTGCTGAAGAAGCACATCTGGATGGTTGGGAAGATGCACTGAAAGGAACCAGCGCTCTGGCCATTTCCAAGGAAGATCATACCGCTGCTGCCCGCATCCTGAAGAAGTTTTCCAAGGATCATCCGGACTTCAAACTGAAGGCTGGTTACCTGGAAGGTGCAGTTGTTGATCTTGACACTGTAAATGCTCTGGCAGATCTTCCGACCAAGGAAGTTCTCCTTGCAACCGTTTGCAACGCTTTCAACGCCCCGATTGCTGCTTTTGCACGCGTTATCCAGGCTATTGTTGACAAAGACGGTGAAGCCGCTCCTGCAGAAGAAGCCGCTGAGGCTCCGGCAGCAGAAGCAGAAGCTCCGGCCGCTGAATAATACAGCGTCCGCCTAAAACAAAGATTTTAAACAAATTTATTTTGGAGGATATTAAAATGGCATCTGAAAAAGTTACCGCTCTCCTTGAAGAGATTAAAACTATGTCCGTTCTTGAGCTCTCTGAGCTTGTTCATGCTGTAGAAGACGAATTCGGCGTATCCGCTGCTGCTGCTGTAGCAGTTGCTGCTCCGGCTGCTGGCGCAGAAGCCGCTGCTGAAGAAAAGACCGAATTTGATCTGTTCCTTGCCGAAGTTGGCGCAAACAAGATCAAGGTTATCAAGGTTGTTCGTGAACTGACCGGTCTTGGCCTTGCTGAAGCTAAGGCTCTGGTTGACGCTGCTCCGAAGACCATCAAAGAAGCAATGTCCAAGGACGATGCTGAAGCTGCCAAAGCTAAGTTTGAAGAAGTTGGCGCAAAGATCGAACTCAAATAAGATTCGTAAGATTTTATCTGAACATAGGAAAGAGACCGAAGGCGGAAGCCTCCGGTCTCTTTTTTTTTGTTGTTATTCTTTATAGGTGGCAAGGTCAGCAGCAACTTTGTCCTTCGGCAGCCGGCGTTCAAAAATGTTGTTGTATTTGGCGGCCCAGGCCTTTAAGCCTTCCAGACTATAGGTCTTTGGAATTTGGAAGGACACAATGTAATACTGGATCATATCCAGAACTACCGGAGCGGCTTTCTTCAGCAGGCCCGGATTCTTCAGCAGTGCAAGACCACGCTTTGGTAGGTTTGGATCAAATTGAATGAACTTGCCAATGGAGGTATGGTTTGCTGTAATAGTCATTTCATGATAGGTCAGAATGCCTTTGTCCAGTGCATAGGTAATTTCATCCTGAGTAACTCTGGTCAGGAGCAGCTTGGCAAGGGCAAGCGGGGCAATGTTACGGCCCATCTTGTTGAAATATTCATACTGATAACGGTAAAGTACCGAAGCACTGTAGGTTTCGGTTTTGTCAGAGGCAATGACATCGGCAAGAATTTTGGAATTCTTGATGGCATTGCCAATGCCGGAACCGATGATAGGTACGGTCATGAAGGCGGAGTCGCCGATGGCGGCGTAGCCATCCGCTACCATAATGGCAATGGGCTGGCGAACCGGAATCAGGGTAAAGTAACCGCCCCGCTTGTGTTCACGGCCAAGCTGCGGGTTGTCTTTCCGGTACCGCTCTGCGGTGGCGGCGGCGTCTTCTGCGGTGAACCGGTCCATGCGGCCGATTAACAGGTCAGAATGCGATTCGGTTTCTGTAGCTTCCGAAGCAATCCAACAGATGCCAACGGATTCCTTGTCCGGGAACAGGACAACCTTGTACAGGTCTTCTACCTCTTTAATGTCTACCGGAAGGTCAAAGAATTCACGCCATACATAGAACTTTTCACCCCATTTGGCATGCTTCTGAATGCCAAGGTACTCCGGAAGATGTACCCGGACAGGGGATTCACAACCGGCCGCATCAATGACCATGTCAGCGTAGAAGTCGCCCTTGTCTGTAGCAATCCCGACAACACGGTCTTTTTCCATCAGTGGTCCGGTAATGGTAACTTCATATTCAAACTTAACGCCCTTAGATTCTGCAAAACCGATCAGCAGATCATAAATGTCAGAGCGTTCCATTTTGATTTCCATTTCGTTGACGTCATTGGGAACGCGCTGCCGAATTTTGTGTTCAGGGTTGATGCCGGGGGCCCAGAAGGTCATATCTGTTTTCCATTCAAACTTGTCTTCGGACGGCCATGGACAACCAACAGCATCCAGAGCTTTTGGATCAAAAATGTCAGTCCAGTCATAACCTAATTTTCCTTTTTGCCCACGTTCATAAACGGTTACATCAAAGCCCTTTTCCGCAAGGAGGGCAGCAGCCGTAATTCCACCGTGACCGGCACCGGCCACAATAATTTTTTTACCCATAATTTCACCTCATTTTTTGTTGCAAAACATTACAAAAGGCCTGCGTAGCACAGCAAGCCAATCCACTTGTCCTCTTATTTTAACACATTCGTGATTTTGTAAATAGTTGGTAAAATATAGATTTTAAAGTGTCTCCTTTTGTCGGTTCTGCACAAGCGGTATACCGGCTTTGTTTTGATTGTATTTTTCCCTTTTTTGCGAGACAGGGCATATCCGTTCCTGAAACGGCGTCTCTATTTACTTTTATAGGGCTTTTTCGTATAATTGGATAACTAGTTTCCAAGGGAGAAGGAGCGTTTACTTTGACAGATAATAAGAAGCTGGCAGAGCTGTTATTTTCCAATATTACCAGAACACCGGAAGACTATGAAGCCATGTATCCGGAACGGGATCTTCCGGAAGGTGCCCGTGTTACACGGTTTGCACCCAGTCCAACCGGTTATTTGCATATTGGCGGATTGTTTGCTGCCTTAATTGCCAAACTGACGGCAGATGCTACCCAAGGGGTTTTCTTTTTACGTATTGAAGATACCGACAAAAAGAGGGAAGTAGAAGACGGCATCAGTCACATTGTAAACGGCCTTCACGGTTTTGGCATTGACCCGGATGAAGGCATTATGGGTATGGACTCGGAATCCGGTGCCTACGGACCTTATCAGCAAAGTAAACGAAAAGAAATTTACCAGACCTATGCCAAACGTTTGGTAGAAGAAGGCCTGGCGTATCCTTGCTTCTGCACAGCAGAAGAGCTGGACGCAATGCGCGCCAGACAGGAAGAAGCAGGCGTTACCCCCGGTTACTATGGAGAATATGCTTCCTGCCGCAACTTAAGTTATGAAGAGGTAGAAGAAAAAATTAAGGCGGGCACGCCGTATGTGCTTCGCTTAAAAAGTCCGGGAACGCCGGAAGGGAAAATTACATACCAGGACCTGATTAAAGGCAAAATTGAAATGCCGGAGAATCAGACGGATATTGTTCTCTTGAAAACGGACGGTATACCAACCTATCATTTTGCCCACTGTATTGATGACCACCTGATGCATACCACCCATGTGGTTCGCGGAGACGAATGGATTTCCTCCGTTCCTACTCACATTCAGCTGTTTAAAGCTTGCGGGTTTAAGGTTCCGAAGTATGCCCACATTGCGCCTATTATGAAACTGGATGAAGGCAACAAGCGTAAGTTGTCCAAACGGAAGGATCCGGAGGCAGCTGTCAGCTACTATCTGGAAGAAGGTTATCCGAAGGAATCCGTACTGGAATACCTTCTGACCCTGGCTAACTCCAACTTTGAAGATTGGCGCAGAGCCAATAAGGAAGCACCGCTTTCTGCATTCCCGTTCAATCTGAAGAAGATGAGCGTCAGCGGCGCCCTGTTTGACCTGGTCAAGTTGAATGACGTCAGCAAGAACGTCATTTCCGTGATGCCGGCAGAAACGGTACTGGAAAAGACGCTTGCCTGGGCTAAGGAATATAACCTGGAGTTTTATCAATTACTGTCGGCAGATACGGAAAAGGCAAAAGCCATTTTGCAAATTGACCGCGGCAACAAAAAGCCGCGGAAGGACATTGCAAAATGGTCCGACGTTCCTGCCTACGCCGCATATTTTTACAACGAACTGTATACGGCAGATTACACCTTGCCGGCAAACATTGCGCCGGCTGACGCTGCCGCCATTTTGAAGGCGTACCGGGAAGTATACAACCCGGCAGACGACAAAGATGCCTGGTTCCAAAGAATGAAAGACCTGTGTGAACCGCTTGGCTTCACACCAAATGTAAAAGAGTACAAGGCAAATCCGGAAGCCTACAAAGGACATGTAGGAGATGTCAGCACCGTTATCCGTGTAGCAGCTACCTCGCGTACCAATACACCGGATCTTTATTATATTTTGCAAATCCTGGGGAAAGAAGAAGTGCTGCATCGCCTGGATCAGGCCATTAGTTTCTATGAGGGGGAATAAGTATGGATTCCAATTTTATTCACGATTTTATAGATGAGGATCTTGCCTCTGGCGTATATGACCACGTCCAGACTCGTTTCCCTCCGGAACCGAATGGCTATCTGCATATTGGGCATGCCAAGGCCATTTACATTAACTTCTTTACCAAGGAAAAGTACCATGGCGTCTGCAATCTGCGCATGGATGACACCAATCCGGGCAAGGAAGATGAAGAATATGCGGAAGCCATCAAACGGGATATCAAGTGGCTTGGATATGACTATGACAACGTCTTTTATGCCTCTGACTACTTTGATTTCATGTATGAAAACGCCCTGAAACTGATTCGGGCAGGGAAGGCCTTTGTCTGCGATTTATCCGCTGACGAAATGAAAGCGTATCGCGGAACTTTAACAGAGCCGGGCAAAAACAGCCCGTATCGGGACCGCAGCATAGAGGAAAACCTGGACCTGTTCCGCCGTATGACGGAAGGGGAATTTGCCGACGGGGAAAAGGTGCTTCGGGCCAAAATTGACATGAGCAGCCCGAACATCAATATGCGGGACCCGGTTATTTACCGGATTGCGCATCAGTCCCATTATCGCGCCGGTGACAAATGGTGTGTTTATCCCATGTATGACTTTGCACATCCTTTGGAGGATGCCTGTGAAGGGGTAACCCATTCTCTGTGCTCTTTGGAATTTGAAAACCATAGACCACTGTATGACTGGGTATTGCAGAACTGTGAAATTGAAAACCCACCGCGGCAGATTGAATTTGCCCGGTTGAATTTAAACTATTGTGTTACGTCTAAACGCCGTTGCCTGTATTTGGTAAACCACGGATATGTAGACGGCTGGGACGATCCGCGCATGGTCACCATTGGGGGCATGCGTCGTCGGGGCTTCCCGCCGGAGGCCATTCGTGACTTCTGTGAACGCATCGGAATTGCAAAAGCGTACTCTGTTGTAGACTTCGGCTTGTTGGAAGCCTGCGTCAGAGACCGCTTAAATCAGGATGCACCAAGAGCCATGGCTGTTCTTCGTCCGCTGAAGGTTATCATTGACAATTATCCGGAAGGACAGACCGAAGAGCTGGAAGTGGAAATTCATCCGCAGAAGCCGGAGCTGGGAACCAGAACGGTAACCTTCTCTAAGGAACTGTTTATTGAACAGGATGACTTTATGGTAGAACCGGTTAAGAAATATAAGCGGTTCTATCCGGGCAATGAAGTCCGCTTGAAGGGCGCTTACTTTGCTACCTGCAAGAGTTATGAAACCGATGAAAACGGAAACGTAACCTGCATTCATGTAGAGTATGACCCGGCATCCAAGGGTGGTGAATCGCCAGACGGAAGAAAGGTCAGAGGAACCATTCACTGGGTTTCTGCTGCGGATTGTATTCCGGCTGAGGTCCGTCTGTATGACCGTCTCTTTAATGTGGAAAATCCGTCAGATGACAGCCATCCGCTGGAAGATTATTTGAACCCAGACTCTTTGGAAGTTCTGCCGGACGCCTTAATTGAAGGCGGCCTGAAGGACCTGAAGCCGGGAGACACCTTCCAGTTTATGCGGAAAGGTTACTACACCGTAGATAAAAACAGTACGGAAGATCATCTGATTTTCAACCGTACGGTGGACTTGAACAGCTCTTGGAAATAATATATGCAGAAAGGAGTGTTCGGATATGCCCATCAAGATACCAACCGATTTACCTGCAATAAAAACCTTAAACAGTGAGAATATCTTCGTCATGACAGAGTTGCGGGCTTCCACTCAGGAAATCCGTCCGTTACATATCCTGCTCCTGAATCTGATGCCGAAGAAAATAGAAACGGAAACGCAGTTTGCCAGACTGCTTGGCAACACGCCTTTGCAGATTGAACTGGAACTGATTGCCATGAAGTCCCATGTTTCCAAGAATACATCGGAAAGCCATCTTTCCGCCTTTTATAAAACATTTGATGACGTGCGGGACCGGAAGTTTGACGGTATGATTATTACCGGTGCTCCGGTAGAGCAAATGCCGTTTGAAGAAGTTGACTATTGGGACGAGCTCTGTGAAATTATGGAGTGGAGTTCCACCCACGTTTATTCCACCCTTCATATCTGCTGGGGTGCCCAGGCTGGTCTGTATTATCATTACGGTGTGCCGAAAGTGGATTTGCCGGAAAAACTGTTTGGCATTTATTCGCATGTGGTGGAACGGAAGCGCTCCATGTTGTTCCGTGGCTTTGACGACACTTTTATGGTGCCGCAGTCCCGTCATACTACAGTCCTTCGGGAAGATATTGAAGCTGTTCCGGAACTGAAAATTCTGGCCTCTTCTCCGGAAGCAGGACTTTTTGCGATCAGTACCAAGCACGGACGACAGATCTTTATTACCGGCCATACCGAATATGATGCGGACACGTTGTACAATGAGTACAAACGGGATCTGGATGAAGGACTTCCCATTCATATGCCGGTGAATTATTTTCCTAATAATAAGGTTACCAAAAATATTCCTGTTACCTGGCGATCCAGTGCCAATCTTTTGTTTTCCAACTGGATTAACTATTTTGTTTATCAGGAAACGCCATATCTGTTGTCTGAAATTGATCAGATTCGGGAAAAGAAAGGGAAATCGCAAAAATAAGCATAACAAGGCCCTTGGCAGACACTTTTTTCTGCCAAGGGTCCTTTTTTCTGGACAGTTTGGCACAGTTTGTCAAAAAGCCAACTCGCCGATTGGGAGAATGTCACAAAAAACGCAAACTTGGGAGAAAACTCTTGTACAGTGTAAAAAGATGTGCTATAGTGCAATTGATTAAACAAGTTAATTAATTAAAATTAGCTTGGAGAAAGAGGAATTTATTAAAAAAGAAGAAGGGAGAATTTTTGTATGTCACATCTTGCATTTACACTGATTACCTTCGTCCTATTTACGGTACTGGTTGCTGTTATTTCAGGCAAAATAGTATCCAATAGTGACGACCAAAAGACCGCTAAGGGGTATTTTCTGGCAGGTAACGGCCTGAGCGGCGTTTTCATTGCCGGCTCTATGCTGTTAACTAACTTGTCAGCAGAAAACCTGGTTGGTCTTGCCGGACAGTCCTATGCCGCAAATATGTCCGGTATGGCTTGGGAAGCAACAGCAGTTATTGCTACCATTGTTATGGCGTTTGTTTTCCTGCCGCTTTACTTAAGAAAAGGGTACACCACCCTTCCGGAATTCATGGAAGACCGTTATGGCGTTGGCGTCAGAAGAATGGTTTCCATCCTGTTCCTGGTAGGTTACCTGATTATTGGTATCCCGGTTTGCCTGTATGCAGGTGCCATTGCCTTCAATCAGATCTTTGACTTGAGCTCTATTTTCGGAATCAGCACTTCCACCGGTCTGACCATTCTGATTGTCCTGGTTGGTATTGTTGGTGCTCTTTATGCTGTTCTTGGCGGTTTGAAGGCGGTTGCCGTATCCGATACCATTAACGGTATTCTTTTAATTGTCGGTTCTTTAATGGTTGTTATTTTCGGTTTTATTGCAGTTGGCAATGTCAAAGCCGACGGCGGTTTCTTAGCCGGTATCAACTATGTTTTAGATAATAACTATGATCAGCTGAATGCCATCGGCGGAAAAACAGACCCGGTTCCGTTCGCCTGTATCTTCACTGGTATGCTTCTTGCAAACCTGTTCTACTGGGGCACAAACCAGGTTCTGATTCAGAGAGCACTGGGTGCTGCCAACCTGAAGGAAGGTCAGAAGGGTGCTCTTCTGTCCGGCTTCCTGAAGATGCTGGTTCCGTTCCTGCTTGTTATCCCCGGCGTCATTGCCGCAGCTTTAATTGGCGACGGTCTGGAAAGCAAAGACTTTGCTTATCCGACTCTGGTTGCTAAAGCACTTCCGTGGCCGGTAGTTGGTCTGTTCTGCGCAGCCCTGTTCGGCTCTATCATTTCTACTTATAACTCTTTCTTAAATGCTGCTTCTACCGTATTCATGGTAGACATTTATAAGCCAATCTTTAATCCGGATCTGTCGGAAGAAAAAACCGTTAAATATGCTAAGAGAGTTGGTTGGCTCTTTGCCGCATTCTCCATCTGCGTATCCCCGTTCCTGCAGGTTATGGCAACTGGTCTGTATGACTTCGGTCGTAGCTTCACCGGCTTCTACAACATCCCAATCATTACCATGGTATTGGTAGGTATGTTCTCTAAGAAGGGTTCTCGTCTGGGTGCTTATATTGCTACCGGATGGCACATCTTCTTCTACTCCGGATATAAGTTCTGGTTCAAACTGATTGATACTCCGTTTACCAACAAGATTGTCAGCATCAACTACATGCACATTTATGCCATCTCCTTCATTGTTATGCTGATCATCATCTTCATCTGCGCTAAGATTTCCCCGAATGACAAGGAATTCAACAGCAAGAGCCAGAAGGATGAAAATTATGATATGACTCCGTGGAACAAGCGGGTTCCGGTTGCCGTATGGCTGATGTCTTTCCTGGTTTATGAATACTTTATCTTCTCTAAGGCAGGCATTGCTACAGCAGATAAGAACCTTGCCCTGATCGGTGGCGTAACCCTTGCTTTTGTTATTGAAACCGTAATTTGTATTCTGGTTGGCAAGAGAATGGATAAGAATCCACCAAAGAAAGAAACGCTGAAGGACATAGAAGACTCTGCTGAACTGCAGGAAGCAAGTGCTGACGCAGAAGCAACCGTGGAAGCGGGAGCAGAACCGGAAGCCCTTCCGTTAGAAACCGTAAAAGAGGTAGTTGAAGTAAGCGAGGCGTAAGATATGGAATTTCAATATGACTCTCATTCCGTATCCCTAACCAAAGACGGCAAACCACTCCTTTTGCACACCAATCAGTCCCCTATGATTTACGTAGGACAGGGACAAGAGTCTGTGGACATGTACCGCGGAAACTTCAAAATTGAAGATTACGTGATTGAACGAAGACCCCTTGCCCTGTCCGGCGTAAGCCGGGAAGAATCCGGTAAAATCAAGCTGGATTTTGAAGGAAAAATAGAGGCACTGGTAGAAGCAAAGGAAGACCTGTTTACCATGTCTTTTGTTTGCAGGGACAGCACGATTAATCGCTTTTGGCTCCGTATTTGCTCGGATGCGGAGGAAAAATGTTACGGCTTGGGCGAGCAAATGTCTTACTTTAATTTGAAGGGCAGACATTTCCCAATCTGGACCTCAGAACCGGGTGTAGGCCGGGATAAAACCACCTATGTTACCTGGCGTTCTGATGTAGAAAACAAAGCCGGTGGGGATTATTACAACACCAATTATCCGGAACCCACCTTTGTTTCTAACAGACACTATTATTTGCACGCGGATTCCACCGCCTATGCAGATTTTGATTTCCGGCAGGAACAGTACCATGAATTGCAATTCTGGGATGTGCCGGCCAGCATCCGCATAGAAACTGCAGATACGTTTATTGAACTTTTAGAAAAATTAACCGCATTTCTTGGCCGGCAGCCGGAATTGCCGGAATGGGTTTACAATGGCTTGATCATTGGCGCCCAGGGCGGCAACGAACGCTCCTTTGGCATCCTGGATAAATCCCTGGAGCACGGCATTAAAGTGGCCGCGCTGTGGTGCCAGGACTGGTGCGGTAAGCGTGTAACCTCCTTCGGAAAGCGGCTCCAATGGGACTGGCAGTACCATAAGGAAATGTATCCTGACCTGCCGGAAAAGATCAAAGATCTGCATGCCCGCGGAATCCGCTTCATGGGCTATATCAACCCATACCTGGTCAATGATGGCCAGCTTTACAAAGAAGGAAAAGAGAAAGGCTACTTTGCCACCAAGCAGGACGGCAGTGATTACCTGGTAGATTTCGGCGAATTCTACTGCGGTGTAGTAGACCTGACCAACCCGGAGGCTTTTACCTGGTTTAAGGATGAAGTCATCAAAAAATATTCACTGGATATTGGAATTGATGGCTGGATGGCAGACTTCGGTGAATACCTGCCGACCGATGACATCAAGCTTGCTTCCGGTAAACCTGCCATGATAGAACATAACCACTGGCCGGTACTGTGGGCAAAGTGTAACTATGAAGCCATTCAGGAGGCAAATCGCCTGGGCGATGTAGTATACTTTATGCGTGCCGGCGGCAGCGGAAGTCAAAAGTACTGCACGCTGCTTTGGGCCGGGGATCAGTCCGTTGACTTCTCCCGGCACGACGGCCTGGTTACCGTCATTTGTGCCGCGCTGAGTGCCGGCATGAGTGGCTGCGGGCTGAACCACAGTGACATTGGCGGCTATACTTCATTGTTTGATAATTGCCGCAATAAAGAAGTGTTCTTAAGATGGGCAGAGATGGCGGCCTTTACCCCAGTCATGCGCACGCATGAAGGGAACCGGCCGGACACGAACTTCCAGTATTATGATGACGAAGACTGTATGAATCGCCTGGCACGGTTGACCGGTGTTTACACCAGTCTTTCCCCGTATCTGAAAACACTGGTGGCGGAAAATGCCGCCCATGGCACGCCGGTGCAGCGCGCACTGTTCCTGCATTATGAGGATGACCCAATTGCCTATGACGAACAGTTTGAGTATCTGTTTGGTCCTGATATGCTGGTAGCGGCGGTTTGGAAAGAAGGCCAGACCAATTGGGAGGTTTACCTGCCAGAGGATGACTGGGTACACTTGTGGACCGGAACATCCTACCAAGGCGGTCACCATACCGTGGAAGCCACCCTGGGCAACACGCCGGTCTTCTATCGGAAGAACAGTCCGTTTGCAGAACTGTTTGCAGAAGTAGGAAGTCAGTACGGCTTACAGGAAAATTGAAGGAGGACAAACCTTATGAAATACTTTTTAGACAGTGCAAAAATTGACGAAATCCGCGAAGCGTATGATACCTTCGGCATTGACGGCATTACCACCAATCCAAACCACATCATGAACTCCGGAAAACCGTTTTATACCGTAATCGGCGAGTTAGCTGATTTTGTAAAAGAAAAGGATATTGAGGGCTGGGACAAGTTCCCGATTTCCGTAGAAATTAATCCGCATCTGGACGACGCGGATGAAATGGTGGAAATGGGTACAAAGATTGCCTCTATGTGCAAGAACTTTGTTATTAAAATTCCTTGCACGGAAGCCGGTATTGCTGCCGCCAGACGTCTGGAACAGCAGGGCGTAAGAACCAATCTGACTTTAGTATTCTCTCCTTCCCAGGCTATGATTGCTGCCAAAAACGGCTCTCTGTTTGTTTCCCCGTTCATCGGCTGGAAAGAAAACAGCGGAGAAGATTGTGTTCAGTATATTCAGAATATTGTGGACATCTATGCTAACTATGGATTCTATGGCAAGACGGAAATTATCTGCGCAGCCGTTCGTAACGGTAAGCAGATTGTAGACTGTGCCGTTGCCGGTGCCGACATTGTTACCGCCGGATTGCAGGTCTTCAAGGATAGCTTCTATCATCCGTTTACGGATTACGGTCTTGCCAAATTCCAGGCTGCCTGGGACAACACTGTAACGGAATAAGGAGATACATATGAAAATTGGATTTATCGGACTTGGTATTATGGGCGAGTCCATGTGTGAAAATATTATAAAAAAGCATGATGATACCGTTTATGTGTTTGACTTTGTAGAAGAAAAAGTCAAACTGCTGGAAAGTAAGGGCGCTGTTGCCTGCACCAGTTCCAAAGACGTAGCAGAGCATGCAGACGTTATCATTTCCATGGTTCCGAAATCCGAGCACTCCAGAGCAGTTTATGAAGAAGTGCTTCCCGTTTTGGATAGCAGCAAAACCTGCATTGATATGAGTACCATTGACCCCAGCGTTTCCGTAGAAATTTCGGAACAGGTCAAGGCAACCGGCGCCCAGTTTATAGATGCTCCGGTTGTTAAGAGCAAACCGGCCGCCATTGCCGGGAAACTGGGTATTTATGTCGGTGGCGAGGAAGCTACCTATGAAGCCATGAAGCCGATCCTGCTTTATATGGGTGAAAATGTCATTCGTATGGGCGACAACGGTAAAGGGCTTGTTATGAAGATTTGCCACAATGCACTGGTGTCCCAAATCCAGAATGGCGTAAATGAAACCGCTACTCTGGCCGAAGCCAACGGTATTGATATTCTTACCTTTGCCCAGGCAATTTCTTATGGCGGTGGCCAGAACTTCTATCTGGACTCCAAAAAGGAAGTTATTTCCAAAAAAGACTTTTCAACAGCATTTTCTGTAGAAAATGAATTTAAAGATGTGAACATCTGCATGAACCTGGCCAAAGAATGCGGCGTAGCTATGCCGGGCGAGGCCAATGCAGTAAAGGTTTATGAAAAGGCAATGGAGGCCGGATACGGCAAAGAAGATTTCTCTGCCACTATCAAGGTTGTTGCCGCAGGGGATCGGTGATACGTATGGATTTACTGACGGCACTGAACAACTGTAATGATGTTCCTATTTATTCGGTAGAGGATCCTATTTTTAAGAGCTTTGGGCGCGTGCTGCAGGGATATGACTTTTCCGCACTCATGACCTACTTGGAACAGTCTACGGAAATTCCGGCAG
Organism: Bacteroidaceae bacterium; assembly: GCA_963600825.1. Taxonomy (GTDB): domain Bacteria; phylum Bacillota; class Clostridia; order Oscillospirales; family Acutalibacteraceae; genus RUG420. The sequence goes on from CAVCCW010000007.1 coordinate 21,983, forward strand.
AGGGCAATGTTTATGTGGCTTCTGTTACGGAAATGGAAGAGCTCCCAATTGCTGCATTAGTTGCAACCGATGTTTACGGCGGTATGCCGATTCAGATTGGCTATTGCAACGGACGCAACTCTACCTATAATGGCTTTGAATACCATAAGGGCAGCGAAATTAACGTGGCAGTAACGGATTTTATGCTGGTGCTGGGCCACAGTTATGACATTGTTAACAACACAATTGATGTTTCCCAGGCCACGGTATTCTTTGTTCCAAAGGGAACCGCTATTGAAATGTATCAGACCACCCTGCATCTGTCTCCGCTGAAGGTGACAGACGCAGGATTTAAGGGTGTTGTCATTCTTCCGAAGGGCACTAACTCGCCGCTGACAGAGGAAGAAAAACAGACCCGCAACCAAATGATTGCACAAAAAGACGGAGATCCGGAAGCTACCCTGTTACTGCAAAGAAACAAATGGGTTATTGCCCATCCGGAAAGAGAGCCGCTGATGCGCCAAGGCGCTTGTGGCGGGGTAACAGGAGAAAATAAGGAATTGTTCTATCCGAAGGGGTAATCATGTCAGAAATCCTGTTCTATCTTATTATTTTTCTAACCAACATCATTCAGGGAATTACCGGTTTTGCCGGAACCGTCCTGGCTATGCCGTTTTCCATCCGTCTGGTCGGATATGCGGTGGCCAAACCGGTATTGAATCTGTTGGGCCTGTTGGCAGGCGTGTATGTGGTGGTCGGCGGTTATAAAAATGTAAATCGGAAACAGCTGAAAAGAGTGGCCTTGTTTATGGCAATCGGCATTCTGTTCGGAATCCTGATTAAAAACGTATTTGCCGGTTATGAAAAAATCATGTACATTCTGCTTGGCATCTTTGTAATTGCCATTGGCCTGCGCGGATTTATCCTCTTTTTCCTGGAACAAAGGAAAAAGAAGGGCAACCTGAAAGCGGAAGAAAAGTCGGAACTGTTGCAGGAACCGGTGCAAGAGACGGTGCAGGAGCCGGTGCAGGAATCGGACAAGCTGAAGCCGTCTTCCGGAATACTGTTGCTTCTGGCTGGCATAGTCCACGGAATTTTTGTTTCCGGTGGCCCGCTGATTATCGGCTATTTGACAGACCATACGGCCAACAAGGAAGAGTTTCGCAGGACGGTTTCTGCCGTTTGGATTATTCTGAATGGAATTGTGTTTGTCAGTGACATTGCATCGGGTTATTACACCCTGGACACCATTCGCATTCAGGCCATTTCCATTCCGTTTTTGTTTGCGGGAATGTTTGTAGGTGGGCTGCTGTTTAAGCGGATGAATCAAAAGGTGTTCCTGTTGCTGACGTACTTTTTGTTAATGGTAGCAGGTGTTTCGTTGTTAATGAAATGAGGAGTTACATTATGGAAAAACAATTTCAAGTTGCGTATGTCCCAATCGGGGTACCTACTTTCCATTTGGAAAGCGCGCAAAAGGAATTTGATAAATCCGTTGCGCTGATTCAGTCCGTAACGGATGCATGTGTATTTCCGGAAGAGATGCTGCTGTCTATTGATTTGCTGGATGCGTTTCTGGACAGCGTAGACCCGGATCTGATTATTTTACAGAATATTACTTTCGCCAATGCAGCTTATGCCAGCGAAGTATTGAAGAAGAAAGATTGTCCGATTTTGCTTTGGACCTTGCGGGAACCGGTAATAGACGGTGGCAGATTGCGCCTGAATTCCTTAACCGGTGCGTATTCCGCAGCCAATGCCATCAAGGCCTTCCGCAAGGGCCCGCTGAATTATATCTTCGGGTCACCGGAAGAAGAGACAGTCAAAGAAAAGGTAGGCGCTACCATTCGTGCAGCTAAACTGAAATATGACCTGAAAAAGCTGAAGGTTGCCGCTGTTGGGCATACTCCGCAGGGATTCGGTTTTGGCCGTGCTATGGATTTGGAAATGCTGGAAAACTTTGGTGCTACCCTGGAGTGCATTGAAGCCAGAGAGCTGATTGATAAAGCCAAAGCTTTTACCGATGCAGAAATTGAAGATTACTTGGCGGATGCTTCTGGCCGTATGAATGGCCTGGAGTGCACTCCGGAGAAAAATCGGAAAGATTTTGCACGGCTGTATAAAGCATATAAGGAATACGTTACAGAGCAGAACATTGGAGCATTGGCGTCCCGCTGCTGGCCGGATTTCTTTACCGCGTTCGGTACCCCGGTATGTGCCGTGCTTGCCATGCTGAATGATCTTGGTGTGGCAGCCAGCTGTGAAGCGGATACCTACGGTGCACTGTCCATGTACCTTGGAATGCAACTGACCGGTAAACCGACTTTCTTCGGCGATCCAGTATCCATGAATGAAGAGGAAAACACCATTACATTCTGGCACTGTGGTACAGCGGCATGCTCCCTCGCCCGGACGGATACCGGAGCCAAAGTGGATGTCCACTGTAACCGCAAGATTGGTCCAACGCTGGATTTCGGCTGCAAACCGTGTGACAAGGTGACCATTTTCCGGGTAGGAAAGGATGCGGAAGGAAAGTTCCGATTCTTTATTGCCACCGGAAAGGCACTGGACAAGCCAAAGCAGTTCAACGGAACGTCCATTGTGGTACAGACCGATGCTGATGCACAGCGGATTGTATATGAAAGTGTGGAGGCCGGTTGGGAACCACATTTTGCAGTAGCGTACGGAGATATTGCTTCTGAGCTTGAAATTCTGGCAGGAATGTTTATCATGGAAGTACAGAAGTACTAAAACAAATTAGGACTTGTCTGAACGGCAAGTCCTTTTTTTATCAGGGAGCAGGAGACTATGACAATGAAAAATACAGGTGCAAATATGGAATCTGTGCGAAAGAAAAATCGCGCAGCCATTCTAAAATATATTAATGATCATGGTCCTGCTTCCAGAAAAGATCTGGCTGACATTTTGGGACTGACCCCTGCGGCAGTAACGCAGATCTGTACGGATTTATTTGATGACGGTATTCTGGTGGAAACCGGAGAAAATGTGGAAAGCGCCCGGGCGGGCCGAAAAAAAGTGCTGCTGGACATTAATTACAGCAATACCTATGTTTGCGGCATTAATATAGATCCGGAAACCACTACAGTGGCAATTGCAGACTATAAGGGCACCCTGCTTGCTCAAAAGAGCTGTAGAACGGACACCGGCGTGCCGGCAGCGGACTACATCAGGACCTTGTCGGGCATAGCAAAAAAGCTGTTGCAGGAAAAGGCTTGTAAGGCGGGTTCTCTAGCGGCAATTGGTGTCGGTGTAGTCGGATTAGTAGACAAAGAAGCGGGCTCCTCTGTCAAAGCTTATGGTATTTGGAAAGAGCGGGTCCCAATTGCTGACATTTTGGCAGAAAGCTTTTCTGTACCCGTTTATGTGGAAAACAACGTAAATGCATTTGCTGTGGCAGAACTGCTGTACGGAGAAGGCCGTGAACACGACAACCTGATGGTTGTGAAGTGGGGCCCCGGCGTTGGTTGTGCTATGATTATTGAACAGGATATTTACGATGGCAGACACTCTAAGGCAGCAGAGCTTGGTCACTTTATTGTAGAGAAAGATGGCGCGCTTTGCAGTTGCGGAAGACACGGCTGTCTGGAAACCAAAGTGTCTTATGCCGCCCTGAACAAGATTGTACCGTTTGAAGAATCTGCATTCGGGCAGGTGCTGGCGGATACGGAAGGATCCGCTGCCGGAGCAAAATTTGCGGAGGCGCTGGACCTGTTTGCCAGAAGTTTAGTCAACTCGGCCACTATTATGGCTCCGAATCGCATTGTGCTAACCGGGCCTTTGTTTGAAAGCCCTCTTGTAAGAAAAACCATCATAGACGCCTGTAAGGCATATGATGATGGTTTTAATGAAGAGCGTATTATTTATTCGTCCCTGGCACAGAAGGCTTACTACATTGGACCCATTGCTATTTGTGCTAAAATGCAATTGTTCTCGTAAAATCGTTTGTAATGCAAAAGCACCCGATTCCTTTTGGAAATCAGGTGCTTTTTCTGATTACAAATGATTACAAAAAAACAGGAACAACGCAATTGCGTTGTTCCTGCTATGGCGCGCCAGAAGGGACTCGAACCCCCGACCTTCTGATTCGTAGTCAGACACTCTATCCAGCTGAGCTACTAGCGCATGTGCTTTTTTACAGCGACATTTATATTACCACAGTGACTTTGGAAAATCAACTATGATTTTTATTTCTGCCTCTTATTTCTGTTCTAAGTCAGCAAGAAGATCCCGTAAGGCCAAAAAGTCATCAAAGGCAGCCGGCTTATTGTTGGGGTTCCGCAGCAGGGCCGCCGGGTGAAACGTTCCCATCAGGTATACGCCGTTTCGCTCAATAAACTGTCCATGCTGTTTGGTGACTTTAAAATCCGGAGCAATGATTTTTTGCGCGGCAATCCGGCCCAGGCAAACAATGACCTGTGGGCGAATGAGACGCACCTGCTCCCGCAGCCAGGTAATGCAGCAGTCCTGTTCATCCGGTTTGGGGTCCCGGTTTTGCGGAGGACGACATTTGACGATATTGGCAATGTAAATGTTTTGATGACGGTCCAAGTTTACCGCTTGTAACATTTTATCCAGCAGTTGACCGCTGCGTCCAACAAAAGGCTCTCCTTGTAAATCCTCCTGCTCTCCGGGGCCCTCTCCTATGAACAGGACGCGTGCCTCCGGATTGCCGACGCCGAATACCAGATTGGTACGGGTTTCGCCAAGGCGGCACTGCTGACAATTCATACAAGCCGATTGCAGTTCCTGAAAGCTGTTGTACATAATGCGTTCTCCTTCCCGTGTTTACCGGCTCATTTTACCACATTCTGAACATTGAAAACAGGGGAACAGGTGCGTATAATAGTTGCGAAATTCCGATAGGAAAGTTTTTTGAAAGAGGATGCACTATGAAACAGATTTTACTCGAAACTTCCGCAAGACATGTTCACGTTACCAAAGAAACCCTGGAAACCTTATTCGGGGAAGGATATGAACTTACCGTAAAGAAAGCGTTGTCCCAGCCGGGCCAGTTTGCTTCGGAAGAACGCGTTCGCGTTATCGGACCGAAAGGGGAATTCCCAAGAGTTTCCATTCTTGGACCGGTTCGCCCGGAAAACCAGGTAGAGCTTTCTGCTTCTGACGCCCGCTCCATTGGCGTAACTGCTCCTATCCGTGAATCCGGAGACGTTGCCGGATCCGGTGCCTGCAAGCTGGTTGGCCCATGTGGCGAAGTGGAACTGTCCGAAGGCGTTATTGTTGCCAAAAGACATATCCATGCTACCCCGGAAGATGCTGCTGAACTGGGCATTGAAAACGGACAGATTGTATCCGTAAAGGTAGAATCCGATGGCCGCTCCCTTATTTTTGGCGATGTAGTAGCTCGCGTATCAGAAAAGTATGCCCTTGCCATGCATATTGACACAGACGAATCCAATGCCTGCGGTGCTGTCCCAGGCATGATGGTAGAAATTGTAAAATAAATGACCGTTAAGCTGTATGATGCAGACAGCCATTTAAGTACCTTTACCGCTCTTGTACAGGAATGTCATAAGAGCGGTTCTTTTTTTCAGGTGGTGCTGGACCAGACTGCGTTCTTTCCGGAAGGCGGCGGCCAGTATGCCGACCGGGGCACCCTGAATGGCGTCAAAGTTGTTGATGTGCAAATCAATGACAGTGGAATCATCACCCACACCGTAACCGAAGAACTGCCGATTGGCACACAGGTGACCGGTCAGCTGGACTGGCCGCTCCGCTTTCGGAGAATGCAGTCCCATTCCGGAGAGCACATTGTTTCCGGAATGGCGTCCAGGCTGTTTGGACTTTCTAATATCGGCTTTCATTTAGGAGATGACGATGTTACCTGTGACTATAATGGCGTTCTGACCAAAGAGCAGATCCGCCTGTTAGAGCAAAAAGTGAATGAAGCTGTGTTTGCCGATTTGCCGATACTTGCCTATTATCCGCCTGCGGAAGAACTGAAAAATCTGTCGTATCGCAGCAAACTGGATTTAACGGAAAATGTACGCTTAGTTAACATAGAAGGGGTAGACCTTTGTGCCTGCTGTGCACCGCATGTTTCCCATACCGGCGAAATCGGCTTAGTGAAAATTGTCGGCTTTGAAAAGAGCCACGGCGGGACACGACTGCATCTGCGCTGCGGCTGGGACGCGTTGGCCGATTATCAGGAAAAGCAGGACGGCGTACTGCAGGTCATGGACCTGACGTCTTCCCGCCAGTTTGAAATCGGGACAGCGGTGGAACATGTCCTTGCGGAAAAGGATAATTTATCCCACTCGCTGTCCCTGGCCAATCGCAAAATTGCCGAAGCCAGACTGGAGGCGGTCCCGCCAACGGACGGAAACTATGTGCTTTGCCTGGACACCGCGGATCCCGACACCCTCCGCGCCCTGGCCCTTGGTGGTAAAGATAAGGTGTCTGGCTTGTTTGTGGCTTTGACCCCGGATAAAAACGGCTTCCGTTACATGATTGCTTCTAATGGACCGGTGGCAGAGCGGGCCAAAGCCATCAACCAGGCCCTGCAGGGGCGCGGCGGTGGTCGTAATCCGCTGATCCAAGGCAGCTTTGCCGCTTCTTTAGAGCAGATCAGAGACTACTTTCAAAAATTCCCCCATGACATTTAATTATTCCTTAAGTTAGGCCATCAAAATGGAAGCGTCATCGGGAAAAGAGTGGCAAGCCCTTCTAATTTATGTCATAATAAAATGGAATTATTTTGGGAGGTCTTATGACTATGGCAGGAGAAAAAATCCTTGTGGTAGATGACGATCAGAACATTTGCGAATTGCTCCGTCTTTATATGGAAAAGGAAGGCTACAACGTAGCCATTGCCAATGACGGTGTGCAAGCGCTTACTACGTATCGTCAATTCAATCCGAACATTGTCATTCTGGATATTATGCTTCCGAAGAAAGACGGTTGGGAAGTATGCCGGGAAATCCGACGCTCGGATGACACCCCTATTATCATGCTGACCGCTCGCGGCGAAACCTTTGATAAGGTCCTTGGCCTTGAGCTTGGTGCAGATGATTATGTGGTAAAGCCGTTTGAATCCAAGGAAATCATGGCGCGTATTAAAGCGGTTCTTCGCCGTTCGGCCAGCAGTGCGGATGAAATTCAACAGGTAGAATATGACAATTTGGTCATTAACCTGACGTACTACCAGTTGAAAGTGCGTGGAGAACTGGTCCCCACACCACCCAAGGAATTGGAGCTGTTGTACCAACTGGCCAGCAATCCGAACCGGGTCTTCACCAGAGACCAGCTACTGGATGAAGTGTGGGGCTTTGATTACTACGGAGATTCCAGAACGGTAGATGTTCACATTAAACGGATCCGGGAAAAACTGGATGGCGTTTCCACAGAGTGGTCTTTAAAGACCGTCTGGGGTGTCGGGTATAAATTTGAAACCCAAGAGTAAAAGCCGATGAAAAAGAATACAAAAACGGAGGCAAATCCCAAAACCACCGCTGAATCCAAGGCACTGCAGAACAGACTGTCGCGGTACTCCTTATTCCGACGGTATTTTGGCTTTTCATTAAGCTCCGTTCTGATTACCCTTTTGGTCCTTTTTGTTGTCTTTGTTGTCTTTGTAACCCAGTATTGGATTCTGACCAAAGAAGACGCCTTAAAGACCTGCGTTTACAGTGTGGCATCTGTTGTTAAAGATGCCAACTCTAACGTAGAAGCCGGGGCGGACCTGTTTTCCAACACCAAGCTGGTAGGCAGTACCCTTGCTTCCCAGTCGGAAACTGCCGGAGCGGACCTGTTTATTACCGATGCGAATGGTGTGCCCCTTTTCTGTAAAGAAATGATTGGGCAGGACCAGCAGGTACGGGATGAAAAGGTTTGTGACCTCCACGAAGAGTACCGCATCAGCAAAGATCTTTTAAAAGAAGCGCAGGACGCAGATGGCTTGGCAAGCGTTGGTGTTTTCCCAACCATTTCCCAAAAGAAACAAATCTTGGTTGGAACCTCCATTAAAGTAGACGGAACCTATGCTGGTTATGTCTTTGCCGTAGTGCCGTATCAGGCAACAGTAGTACCTTACCTGTTGCAGCAATCCCGGCTGTATATCGGTGCCGCTTTTGTGGCCATGATGCTGGTTCTGTTTTTCTCTTATATTTTAAGTTATCGTATGGTAGCACCGCTGCAGGAAATGTCCCGGCTGACCAAAAAATATGCCAAAGGGGATTTTTCCGAGCGTATCTATATTAAAGGCGAAGACGAATTGTCTGATTTGGCTGTTTCCCTCAATAAAATGGCGGACTCCCTTTCCTTAATGGAGCAGTCCCGTCGTAATTTTGTTGGAAATGTGTCTCATGAACTGAAGACGCCCATGACCACCATTGGCGGATTTGTGGATGGCATCCTGGACGGAACTATCCCGCCGCGGCAGCAGAAGAAGTATTTACAGATTGTCAGCAAAGAAGTAAAGCGGCTGTCCAATACGGTGGTATCCATGTTGTCTTTGTCCAAAATTGAGGCAGGGGAAGAGCAACTGCACTACACGGAAGTCAATATGAACCAATTGTTGTTTGACTCCCTACTTTGCTTTGAAGATGCCATAGAATCGTCCCACTACCACGTAGAAGGCTTTGAACAAATGCCGACTGTTGCTGCGTGGGGAGACGAAGGAATGTTGTTCCAGGTGCTTTATAATCTCTTTGACAACGCGGTGAAGTTTACGGAAAGGGGAGGAACCATCCGCGTACAAATGAAATCCGATGTCAACCGTGTTACGGTTTGGATTTCTAATACAGGCCAGGGCATTCCCCCGGCCGAACTGAATCATGTTTTTGAGCGCTTCTACAAACTGGATAAATCCAGAAGTGAAAATGTAAAAGGGGTCGGGCTGGGTCTGAACCTGGTAAAGACCATTGTTACGCTGCATGGCGGAGAAATTACCGCCTTCTGCTCTGATAAAAAGGTAACTACCTTTACGTTCTGGATTCCACGGCAGAAACCGAAAGACATATAAAGGACGTGAACCCTCTTGGAAACGGAAAAAAAGAAAAAGTTAAGAAAAGTCATCCTGGTAATTGTCCTGGCAATCGCCGTCTTGGCGGCCGGTTGCTTTATTTGGACCCGTAACTCGCAGAAAAAAACGGAAGAAACAACAACCACCTCCTCCAAAAACTCCCTTACGGTCAGCAGTTCCAAAAGCTACTCGGCAAGCGGAGAAGATGGCACGCTAACCAGCGTGGAAATTGCCGCTAAGGTAAAACCGTCTGTTATTGCGGTTCTGACGTATCAGGACGGTTCCCTGGAAGGCGAAGGCTCCGGTATTGTCATGAGCGTGGACAAGGACCAGGGCGTCACCTACATTTTGACTTGTGCCCACATTATTAACACCTCCGGCGTTACCTGTCAGGTACAGCTGGAAGATGGTACTTCCTATGACGCCACGGTTGTGGGATATGATTCCCGGACCGATGTCGGCGTACTGCGGATCAAGACCACGGATTTGACCGCTGCCGAATTCGGTGATTCTACTGTTCTTCAGGTCGGCGAGCCGGTTTACGCCATTGGTAACCCGGGTGGTACGCAGTTCTATGGTTCCTTCACTGCCGGTGTTATTTCGGCTATTGACAGACCAACCTCTTCTTCGGAAAGCGGATATACTATGGAATGTATCCAGCATGATGCCGCCATTAACCCCGGTAACTCCGGCGGTGCCCTGGTCAACAGCTACGGTCAGGTTATTGGCATGAACTCTTCCAAGATTGCTAGCGAAGAATATGAGGGTATGGGTTTTGCCATTCCAATTTCTGTTGTCAAGGATGTGGTAGATGACATCCTGCAATATGGATACGTACAGGATCGGGCTAAACTTGGAATCAGCTACGTTGCAGCAAGCTCTTATCAGACCTACTACTCCATTGTTCAACAGAATAATTTGCCGAGCGGGTCCATTGTTATTGCTAAGATGGATTCCGACAGCAGCTTCTCCGGAACAGATGCTCAGGCAGGAGATCTGATTATTGCGGTAGATGGTGAAGACATGGACAAGACGGATGTCTTGCTGAATAAAATTGATGACAGCAAACCGGGAGACACCTTAAAGCTAACCATTGCGCATGTCAACAATGATTACTCCGTCTCCACCTTTGATGTAACTGTTACCCTGAAAGAAGATACCGGAAGCACTTCCTCGTCTTCCTCCTCTTCGGAAGAAAGTGATTCTTCCAGCGGATTCCAGAATCCGTTTAGCGGAAACTAAAGAACTTATTATGGGCGCGTTTGGAACGCGCCCATTTTTCTTGCTTTTTAGCAGTTTTGTATCTGCTTTACAAGGACTTTTCTGACAAGCTCGTTTCTTGACAGGAAGGGGTTCTGATACGTATAATATTCGGGATAGTGTGATAGTTTTGTCTGTCACCAACTATTCCGTTATTTTTCAACAGAAATGTTTTTGAGAAATGAAGAAAATTAAAGAAAAAGGAGGTGTATTGCATCCTTGTTGTACGCACTTATTGCTATCGGTTCTGCACTGGTAGCCGGTGTGGCCTGTTTCTTTGCCGGAATTGCCTATCGGAAAAGTAAAGCAGAAGCTGCCATCGGATCTGCCAATCAGGAAGCCACTCGGATTATCAACCAGGCCCTGACCACTGCAGAGCAGAAGAAAAAAGAAGCCGTTTTAGAGGCTAAGGATGAAATACATAAGCAGCGTTCGGAAACCGAACGTGACCTCCGCGAACGCCGTTCGGAAGTACAACGTCAGGAACGTCGTCTGATCCAGAAAGAAGAAAATCTGGACAAGAAGACCAATGCCCTGGAAAAGAAGGAAGAAGTCCTTGCCGGTAAGCTGAAAGACGTTGAAAAGAAAGCCGAAGAAGTGGAATCTTTAAAAAAGAGCCAATTCGAAATGTTGGAAAAGGTTTCCGGACTGACTGAGGATCAGGCAAGAACCATCCTGCTCTCTCAGGTAGACGAGAAATTAGATCACGCAAAAGCCACCAAGATTTTGGCGTTCAAGGAACAAATGAAAGAAGAGTCTGACACGATTGCAAGACATCTTGTCAGCATGGCCATTCAGCGTTGCGCTGCAGAACGGACAACCGAAGCAACCGTTTCCGTTGTAGCTCTGCCGAATGACGAAATGAAAGGCCGCCTCATTGGCCGGGAAGGCAGAAACATCCGTGCCATTGAAACCGTTACCGGTGTAGACCTGATTATTGACGACACACCGGAAGCCATTACTATTTCCTGCTTTGAACCGGTTCGCCGGGAAATTGCCCGCCTGACTGTAGAACGACTGATTCAGGACGGACGGATTCATCCGGCCCGTATTGAAGAAATCTACAACAAAGCCAAACGGGAAGTGGAGCAGGGCATTAAGCAGGCCGGCGAACGGGCTGTTTTGGATGCCGGTGTTACCGGAGTTCATCCGGAACTGATCAAACTGCTTGGCCGTCTGAAGTACCGTACCAGTTATGGCCAAAATGTTCTGGATCATTCGTTGGAAGTTTCCTACATTGCCGGGTTGCTGGCTGCAGAGGTCGGTGCCGACGTCAAGAAGGCAAAACGTGCCGGTTTACTGCATGACATCGGTAAGGCACTGGACCACGAATATGAAGGAACCCATGTACAGCTTGGCGCAGATGCTGCCAGAAAGCACAAGGAAAGCGAAGAAATTGTGCATGCCATTCTGGCACACCACAATGATGTGGAACCGAAATCCACCATTGCCTTTCTGGTACAGGCTGCCGACGCTATTTCTGCAGCTCGTCCGGGTGCCAGACGGGAGAATCTGGAAAATTACATTAAGCGATTGGAAAAGCTGGAAGAAATTGCCAATTCCTTCAATGGGGTAGAAGGCTGTTATGCCATTCAGGCCGGCCGTGAAATCCGTGTCATGGTAAAACCGGATAAGGTTTCCGATGACCAGATGGTAATCATGGCTCACCAGATTGCAGAACGCATTGAACAGGAACTGGAATATCCGGGACAAATTAAGGTTCACGTTGTCCGGGAAAGCCGCGTTATGGATTACGCAAAATAACGGAAGTAAAATGGGGGACTTTATCCGGCAAAGGCTGCCGGATAAGCCCCTGTTTTTGCCTTTGAAAGGAACGCCGAAATGAAAGTGCTGGCTATTGGTGATGTTGTTGGAAAAGACAGTGTTACCTTTTTGCAGCAGGAGCTGCCGAAATTGAAACGAAGTCATGCCATTGACGTCTGTGTGGTAAATGGGGAAAATGCCGCAGACGGGAATGGGATTACTCCGTCCGCCGTAAAAGACCTGTTCCTTTGCGGTGCGGATGTGATTACCACCGGGAATCACGCTTTCCGGCGAAAAGAAAGTTATGATACCTATGAAGACACGGATTGCCTGTTACGGCCGGCCAATTACCCGGACGGCTGCCCGGGCCACGGCATTTGCCGCGTGGACAAGGGCCGGTACCAGGTCGGGATTATAAACCTGCTGGGGACCACTTACATGGAGCCCTTGGAAAATCCATTTTTGAAAGTGGATTCGTTATTGCAGGAACTGGCTGACTGCCGGATTCTTTTAGTGGATTTCCATGCGGAAGCCACTTCGGAAAAGCGGGCCATGGGCTTTTACCTGGACGGAAGAGTTTCTGCCGTCTATGGGACCCATACCCACGTGCAGACGGCAGATGAACAAATTCTTCCGTCCGGTACCGGATACATGACCGACCTTGGTATGACCGGTCCGGTCCACTCGGTGCTTGGCGTGGACCCACAGATTGTCATTCACAAGTTTAAGACCAATCTTCCGGCGCGCTTTGACTATGAAAAAAACAGCCCGCTCATGCTGAATGGCTGTATCTTTGAAATTGATGAAAAAACAGGCCGCTGTACCCGTTGTCAGCGAATCTGCCTGCAGCAAGAGAAACCGGCAGGGAAGGAGGCGCTCCGTTAATGATGCAACAAAAGAAACTTCAAAAAATCAGTTCGTTTCTGTTAGTCCTTTTGTTAGTGTTTTCCCTGACAGCCTGTGGGAAAAAAGAAGAAAGCACTTCCACAACAGAAGAGTATGTTTCTGTGGCGGAAGCCTCTGACTTGGTTCTGCCGTATTCCAGAGAAGACGGAATCAACCCTTATAAAGCTACCAGCCTGATGAATGAAGGAATTATGGACCTTCTGTATCAAGGTCTGTATACCATAGACAAAAACTATAAACCAACGGCAACGCTTGCCACGGAAGCCTCTTTTTCCGGAAAGACCCTGACCGTTAAGCTGAATACGGACAGCTCCTTTTCGGATGGCACGTATCTGAATTCCTCTGATGTGGTTTATTCCTTTAATCTGGCTAAGGAGTCCACCTATTATGCAACGGGGCTGAGCCAGTTCTCTTCTGTTCAAGCAACCACTGCCAATACGGTTACCTTCACACTTTCTCGTGTTAATGTATATGCCCTTTCCAATCTGACGTTCCCCATTGTAAAATCCGGAACAGCAACGGATTCTTCGTCTATTCCGGTGGGAAGCGGATCTTATACCTATGCCCAAGCGGAGTCCGGCGGACTTTTGACATTGCAAAAAGGGCAGGAGGGAAAAACAGAGCAAATTTATCTGCTGAATGTAACAGACTCGGATTCTTTGCTGAACAACCTTGCCATTGGCAACGTAGATCTAGTCTATGATGATATTTGTGACGGCACCTTAACCCGTGTAGACAATGCCAAAGAGGCCCAGGTGGATATGAACCATCTGTTGTTCATTGGTGTAAATGAAAAAACAGCAGGACTGTCAGAAGCGGAAACGCGTCAGGATATTAGTGCAGTACTGAATCGCACGGACTTGATTTCCACTGGTGTAGATGGTTACGGAACGCCGTCCACTTTGCCATTTAATCCGGCCTGGTATGGGCTGGACGGAGTGGAAACCCAGACCGCCAAACAGGATGCGGCAAAAGCTGCTGTGGCGCAGACGTTCACTGGAACCACGCTGACTATCCTGACGGATGCAGACAATGCCTTTAAAGTGAAAACGGCCAATGCGGTTGCACAGCAGTTAGCAAACGCGGGAATTAATACCAAGGTGGAAGCGCTAACTTACCAGGAATATGCCAAGCAAGTGGTTTCCGGTGGATATGACCTGTATATTGGGGAAATTAAACTGACCCAGGACATGGATCTGAGCTCTCTGCTAAGCGGAGATCTGTTAGACAATTTCTATTACCTGTGGTCCGGAGATCTAAAGGTATCCGATTTTGTAACTGCCTTTACGGAAGATATGCCTTTTATTCCTATCGGCTTCCGAAATGGCGTAGTTTGTTACACACAGGATATGACAACGGAGGTAGAAACTCTTCCCGGTTCACCGTTCGCTAATCTGCAGAAGGTGGCCAAACGTTCTAAATAATTGAACAGGACCTGGTTCTGTGGTAAAATGTTAGTCTAATGCGGCAGTTTTACGCCGTTTTTCGTTCCAAGAAGGAGTGTTATTATGATCCGAATTGAAAAGCCACTCGGCACAATTGAAACGAATGAATCTTACTTTTCCGAATTGCTGGGCAGTGTGGTTCCAACCTGCTTTGGCGTAGTTGGCATGGAAGATACCAATGCGTTTCAGGGCATTCGCTCATTTTTTAATCGGAAACGGAAGTTTTTAGATAAGGGTGTAGCAGTTCGTAGCTCTTCCGGCGGGCTGATTATTGACCTGCATATTAAGGTGACTTATGGAATAAATATCTCTACGGTGGTACAGAACATCGTGGAAAAAGTAAAGTATACCGTAGAAAACGTTACCGGCATGAACGTAAAAGAAGTTAACGTTTATGTGGATTCCATGATTTCGTAAGGAGTTAAACAGAGTGATTACTGGGGCAATTTTCCGCGATGCAGTTATTTCTGCCGCGCATAACGTAAACAATAACCGGAAAGAGGTAGACGCATTAAACGTCTTCCCGGTACCGGACGGAGATACCGGAACCAATATGTCCATGACCATTGCGGCCGCCGCAAAGGAACTGGAACTGGTCCCGGATGACGCTACCATTTCTGCGGTGGCCGACAAAACGGCTTCGGCCATGCTTCGTGGTGCCCGGGGAAACTCCGGTGTTATTCTTTCCCTGATCTTCCGCGGCTTTTCCCGTGGATTGAAGGGCAAGGAAACCGCCGGCCAGCGGGACCTGGTACTGGCGCTTTCCTATGGTGTAGATGCCGCTTACAAGGCTGTTATGAAACCAACGGAAGGAACTATTCTGACCGTAGTTCGCAAAGCTACCCAGGCCGGTGCCTTGTTTGGAACCGAAAACAAGAGCGCCTCTGCTTCAGAAGTGTGGGACGCAGTTATTGCCGGTGCAGAAGAAGCCTTACAGCAGACACAGGAAATGCTTCCGGTTCTGAAAAAAGCAGGTGTAGTAGATGCCGGCGGTCAGGGTCTGGTTTACGTATTCCACGGTATGGCCAGTGTTTTCCGCGGAGAAGGCATTGTGGAAGATCGGAATGACGAAGCCGTTTCCATTAACGTGCAGCCGTTTGTAAAGAAGGCAACGGTAGCTGCTGCCAGTTCGGATATTAAATTCGGTTATTGCACGGAATTTATTGTTAACCGGGACAAGAAAGTAACCAGAGAACCGATGGCTCTGCGCGCCTATCTGGAATCTATCGGAGACTCCGTTGTCTGTGTAGATGACGACGACATTATTAAAGTTCACGTACACACTAATGAACCGGGTAACGCCATTCAGGAAGGCCTGAAATTCGGCCCATTGGTAAAAATCAAAATTGATAACATGCGTCAGCAGCATGTCAATGCCGGCAAGGATGGTTCTTATGCAGATGTTGACCTGCAGCAGTACCATAAACGTCCGGTGCCGACGGAAAGTGTGCCGGAAGAAACTTCGGCGCAGGAAATAACTCCTGTTGAACCGGAAAAAGAAGTCGGCTTTGTTGCTGTGGCAGCCGGAGACGGCTTGAAGCAAATGTTCCAGGAAATTGGCGTAGACACCGTTGTTTCCGGCGGACAAACCATGAACCCAAGTACGGAAGATATTTTAAATGCGGTAGAAACCACACCAGCCCGGACCGTATTTGTTCTTCCGAACAACAAAAATATTATTATGGCGGCGGAACAGGTAGATGCCATTTCTTCCAGAAAAGTCATTGTCCTGCCTTCCAGAACGTTGCCGCAGGGCATTGCTGCCATGCTGGCTTATGATCCGGATGCCAGTATTAATGACAATCATCTGGCCATGACCAAAGCCTTAAGTACCGTTGAAACCGGTCAGGTTACCTTCGCCGCCAGAGACAGTTCCCTGGACGGAAGAACCATTCGGGAAGGGCAAATGCTGGGTATGGAAAATGGCGCTATTACTGTGGTAGAAGATGACCCTGTTACGGCTGCGTACAAAGTAACTCGCCACTTGGTCAGAAAACATAGCAACGCCACCATGATTACTCTTTTCTATGGTGAAGGTGCCACGGAAGAAGATGCAGAAAAACTGGAAGCCCTTTTAAATGAGCGTTACAGTAATATTGAAACCGTTGTATTGGAAGGCGGTCAGCCGGTATATCATTTCATTATCTCGGTTGAATAATATCCCGGAGGTGCAAACGAATGCTCCCGGAAATTTCCATTACTAAACTGAAGGGCGTCGGTGAAAAGCGCGCCGGGCAATTAAAACAGCTCGGCGTGGATTCCATTGACGCTCTTTTTCATTATTTCCCGCGGGCGTATGAAGACTGGAGCCAGGTGGTTCCCATTATGGGCGCCGAATTATATGAAAAAGCCTGCTTACAGGTGGTTGTAAAAGATGCCGTTCGCACCTTTCGGGCCAAAAGCGGAATCTGGGTATTTGAAACACAGGTTTTTGATACCACCGGCCTGTGCCAGGTGCTGATTTTCAATAACCGGTATTCGGCCCAGTTGTTTCAAAAGGGAAAAGAACTGTTGCTTTACGGAAAAGTGACCGTAGAACATGGGGTACGGAAATTATTGAACCCTGCGGTTGCGGTCAATCAGGAAAAGCAACGGATAAAACCGGTGTATCGCCGGAGCAAAGATATTACGTCCAATTATCTGGAAGGATGCATGGAGCGGGCATTGCAGGAATATGCCGCTCTTTTAGAAGATCCTATTCCGGAGTCGGTCCGGCAGAAGTACCGGCTGATGCCACTGCGTCAGGCCATACAGCAAATTCATTTTCCGTCCTCTATGGAGCAAATGAAGCAGGCCAGGAATCGTCTGATTTTTGAAGAATTGCTGGAATTGCAAGTCGGCTTGCGCCGCCTGCACAGCAAGGCGGAAACGGCTTCCGGAGTCCGCCTGCTGCAAGATTACAGTGCGGATTTTTATCAGCTGTTGCCGTTTACGCCTACCAATGCACAAAAAAGAGCCGTTGCTGCCGCCATGGAAGACATGCAGAGCGGGACCCTGATGAATCGGTTATTGCAGGGGGACGTCGGCTCCGGGAAAACTATGGTGGCTGCAGCGCTCTGTTACTCCGTTATTCGGAATGGCTACCAGTGTGCCCTTATGGCTCCAACAGAAATTTTAGCGGAACAGCACTTTGCCACCATGCAGCGCTTTTTTCAGGGAACCGGTGTGCAGGTGTCTTTGCTGACCGGCAGTATCGGTGCCAAAGAGAAGGCTGACCGGAAAGCCGCCCTGCGCAGCGGCGCAATAGATCTGGTGGTGGGCACCCACGCCCTGTTGACAGAGGACGTGGATTTTGCCAAACTGGGTTTGGTTATTACGGATGAACAGCATCGCTTCGGCGTAAATCAGCGCGGAAGCCTTGCCGGGAAGGGCGAAGGGGCCCACGTCCTGGTTATGTCGGCCACTCCCATTCCAAGAACAATGGCGCTTGCCATTTACGGAGACCTGGATGTTTCTATTATTGATGAGCTTCCCAAGGGAAGACAACCCATCGAAACTTACCGGATTACCGGAAAAATCCGGCCACGCGCGTATCAGTACATAAAAAAGTTCCTGGAGGAAGGGAGACAGGCATATATTGTTTGTCCTCTGGTAGAAGAGGGAGAAGACACCCCGGAACAACTGGTATCCGCCACGGAATATTATGAACGGATCCGGACGCACGAATTTCAAGACTATTCTGTGGGACTACTGCACGGACAAATGAAGAATGCGGACAAAGAAGCCGTTATGGAGCGCTTTGTCCGGGGAGACATTCAACTGTTAGTAGCCACCACCGTAATAGAAGTCGGTGTAGATGTGCCAAATGCAGTCATTATGCTGATTGAAAATGCTGAGCGATTTGGCTTATCTCAACTGCATCAGTTGCGGGGCCGCGTCGGAAGGGGACCGTACCAGTCTACCTGTATTTTGTTGTCAGACAGCACGTCTGACAACACCAGGGAGCGGTTACAGGTTCTCTGTTCCACCAATGACGGCTTTGAAATCTCACAGAAAGACCTGGCCCTTCGCGGCCCGGGAGATTTCTTCGGACAGCGCCAACATGGCCTGCCGGAGCTTCGCATTGCAGACATGCTGATGGATTTCTCTGTTTTGGAACAGGCTGGTGAGGCCGCAGAAGAACTTCTGCAGGCGGATCCGGCGCTGTCCCTGCCGGAGCATCAACTCCTGTCTCAGGAAATTGAATTGCTTTTTCAGAGGAATCAATCCACCTGTTGAAGTGAGGAAGAAGAGATGAAACTAAAACAAACGCGTGCAGCCAGGATGGCCAGACGGCGGACCATTACCGTCTGTATTTCCTTCCTGCTGCTGGTTGCTCTTTGCGTGGGGATTGGGTTTGGGATTTCTGCCTGTGTTACCCGATACCAGGAAAAGAAAAAGAAAGAAGCGGCTGCTGCCAGTGCAGCTGCCGCCGAAGCCAATATGGATGCTTTGGACCACTATATTGCTAACATGACACTGGAGGAAAAGCTGCTTCAGATGTTCTTAGTCAGTCCGGAAGAACTTACCGGTGTCAGTGTAGTTACCACATCCGGAGATACTATGCGGACCACTTTAAATCAATATCCGGTTGGCGGATTAATTTATCACAGCATGAACCTGACTTCGGAAGCACAGGTTACAGAAATGCTGACTTCCGCACAAAGTATCATGACCAACGCAAATAAGGTGCCTCTGTTTTTAGCAGTCATTGAAGAAGGTGGACCGGGTACTACCTCGCCCGTGGCCAATGCGTTAAATACAACAGTCTACAGTGCCGCCTATACCTACGCGTCAAAGGAAGACGGGGTAACGCAGCTTAGCCTGGATATGAGTGAAATGGGCAAAGAGCTGTCGGCACTTGGCTTTAACCTGAATTTAATGCCGTATTCCAACTGCTCCAGCATATCGGACTCTACGGTTGGCGTTCGCTCCTATGGAGAGGATTACACCAAGACCGCAGAACTGGTTAGCACAGCAGTCAAAGGTTTACACACTGGCGGTGTGGCAACCGCCATGAAGTATTTCCCGACCAGCGGTAATTTGAATAGCAACGGGTTTTACGTTTCTGACAAATCCCTGACGGATTTGCGCACCTATGACATGGTGCCGTTCAAGGCCGGTGTTTCTGCTGAAACGGATATTATTATTGTCGGTCACGTACAAATAGAAGCTGTAGACGCCGGAACCCCTGCCGACCTGTCTTCCAAAGTGGTGGGTAATCTGCTTCGTTCCGAGTTGGCGTATGACGGCGTTATTATGACAGCATCCCTTTCGGATACGGCTTTAAGTTCGTATTCTGCCGGTGAACTGGCCGTCCTGGCGGTGCAGGCCGGTTGTGATATGCTTTATGATACCAATGACTTAAGCTCTGCTTTGTCGTCCCTAAAAACTGCCGTCAATAAAGGTACCATTAAAGAGTCACAGATAGATGCGTCCGTTAAGCGCATCCTGACCGCCAAGATTAACCGTGGCATTATGGATGACCCAAGCACAGAAACCTCATCTACAAAATAAAATCAGTAAAGTAAGATAGCTAAAAGAGGGCCCTTTCCCAGGCGGGGAAAGGGTCCTCTCTTGTTCTGCAATGATATCTTTTGCCGGTTTCCAAGGCGGTTTTGCCAAGCTTTATTTTACCCGTAATTTTTCTGCAAGTGCCAAATTGGGCTCAATCTGCATGGACCAGTTTTCATGGTAAATAACTTTGCCGGGCTTGGCGCCAACAGGCTTTTTCAGGTTCTTGGCTAAGGTATAATCCACTTCCACTTTGGTGTCAGCGTCTGCGTTGCTGTTGACGGCGGCAATACAGGCCGCTTCCAAAATGGCCTGATCAGAGACAGCACCGCTTTGACTACAGAGAATGACATGGGCACCGGGGAAATCCTTTACGTGGAACCACATATCGGTTTTAGCTGCCTGCTTTAAGGAAAGCTTGTCATTCTGCAGGTTGTTGCGTCCTACCAAAACGGTGTATCCATCGGTGGTACGGTATTCCATTGGCGGCAATGCCGCAGGTTGCTTTTGGGATTTTACTTTGCCTTTTTTATTTTTTTGGACGCTGTGGTCCTTCAAATAACCGCCGCTTTTCAACTCCTGACGAATGGAAGCAATGTCGCCTTCTTTTTCCGCCCGGGATAAGGCATCCAGAACGGTGTCAATATATTGCAATTCCTCTGCGCCGGAAGTCAGCTGCTCTTTCAACTTCTTTTCGGCCGTATAAGTTTTCCGATATTCTTTGTAATACTTTTGCGCGTTTTGAGCCGGACTGAGCGCCGGATTGACCGGAACACGCATGAGCGCGCCGTCTTCGTAGTAGTTCTCCAGGTCAAAGAACGGGGCCCCTTTGGTTAGTCGGTACAGGTTGGCATTAATCAATTCTGCACTGATTCGTAGCGTTTCCCGATCTTTACACTGCTCCAGTTCTTCCTTTTGTGCATTCATCTTTCTGGCGATGCGGCTTCTTGTCTTATTTAAGAAGTGCTTCAAATCCGCAGTACGGCTTGCCATGCGCTCCATGCTGTCTCGCACGGAATAATAGTCGTCCAAAAGGACGGAGGGAGAAGGATAAAATTTGATTTCCATCCGGCTGCCATACTGGGTCAGCGGGAAGAAGGAAAAATCAAAAGGTTTGCTGTTTTCATCTTTGACCACACAAAATTGCGGTTTATTTTCCTGCAAAACCGAGCGCAGTTCCAAAATGGCAAATTCCAAGGCGGTAAAGTTGCTGATAGTCATGTCGGAAAGGGCTTTATCTTCTCCTACGGAGCGGTAGGCAAGTTCTCTTGCAACAACGGGGGAAATGCCTTGTAAGGAGGCCAGTAAAGCACCAGACAGGCGTTTGGTGGAAAAGCTGCGGATGCGCTCCATAATTTCATCTATGCCGTGGGTAAGCAGGGACAATTTGTCCTGCTGTGGCGGAAGTTCATACGGTAAGCCGGGTAATACCAGACGCTTGGAAGATTTGCTGATGTCTACCCGCTTGAGGGCATCAATAATGGTGCCGTCTGAGCCCGTCAGAATAACGTTGCTGTACTGGGCCATAATTTCAACAATCAGGTGGAGTTCTTCCCGGTCTCCCAGTTCGTTGGTGGCCTGAAAGGTTAAGGAAAGGATGCGGTCCAATTGCTCCTGATGAACCCCGGTAAAGGTGGCACCACCCAGGCGCTTGCGCAGCAGCATGCAGAGCATGGGTGGACTGGCTGGGTTTTCAAACTCCGCCTTGGTCAGGCTGACGCGGGGGCTGTTGGCTCTGGCAGACAATAACAATTTTACCCCGCCCAGCTGACGCTGGCGGAGTAACAAAACCAGCTCTTCCGAAGAGGGCTGGTATATTTTATCTACTTTTGCACCGATTAGGGTTTGACTGAGCTCTTCTGCAAGGAAATGCAGGTAGCAACCGTCCAGTGCCATAGGGGTATCTCCTTATCCGATATAAGCTACCGGGGCAGACTCCAGGTAGCGGTAGTCCAGTTCCGGAAATTCCTGTTGTAACAGGTTTAGTAAAACCGGAACAGAAACGGTTTCTGTTTCATAATGACCGGCAGCTAACAAGGCAATGTCATAGTCAATGGCATCTAAGAAATCATTGTGCTTGGCATCTCCGGTAACGAAGGCATCTATGTTTCCTCCGGCAGCTAATGCCGGAAGGAAGCTGCACCCGGCGCCGCCGCAAACGGCAACGGTTTGTATTTCCTTGGTGGCGGAAGAAACACGGACAACGGTATTTAGTGCCGTTGCCACAATATCGGCAAATTCTGCCGCCGGGACGGCTGTTTTCAGCCGACCGGCCCGTAACATTTGCACGCCGTTTTCTTCCGGCCCGATTTTATGAATGTCTGTTAGTCCAAGTAACGTTGCCAGTACGTCATTGACTCCGCCGTCTGCGGCGTCCCATGGCGTGTGTGCAGCCAGCAGCCCCATGCCGTTTTCTATGGCATAGAAGACGGGACTGTCAGCGGGAACTGTTTTAAGTGGGTGGAAAATAACCGGGTGATGACTGACCACCAGATCTGCACCAAAGTCTTTGGCCTGCCGTAACGTATCCATGGTAACATCCAGGCACAAAGCAACTTTATGTACTTCTTTGTTCAGGTCTCCCACCAGGAAACCACTGTTGTCCCAGTCTTCCTGTGTAGAAAACGGGGCCAGGCTGTCCAAAAATTGATAGAGGTCTTTGACAGTGTAAGTCATGCTCCGGTCCTTTCTTTAATTTCGTTTATAAGGGAAAGCAGGAAATTACATTCTTCTTCCGTATGGTCCATGGTTAAGAGTCCGTTTAACCGTTTTCCCAGGCGATCCAGCACTTTCTGGAAATATTCCGCTTTCAGCGGATGATCAGAATCTGCCAGTGCCCCCAGATAACAGGCAAGTGGGGATGCATCTGACGGAGTGCCGGTATATTCTGCGTCCATGGCAAGATACAGACGGCTTCCTTCTTTGCACAGCTGTTCCTGCAAAATGGAAAAGCCGTTTCGGTAGAGATAGTTCCGCAGGTCTTCCTGATGGGACTGCGGCTGTAAAACTAAGTGAATTCCGTCTGTCTGCAGCCAGGGAGCAGCGGCCAGCAGGTCTTCCATTAAATTCCCGCCCATACCGGCTAGGACAAATTCTTTGCTGTCCTCCGGGTTCAGATTGGAAAAGCCATCACTTAGAACCAGGGTGATTTTGTCTTCCAACCCGTATTTTTCTACCGTTTCCCGCGCGTTGTTGAGCGGGCCCTGTCTGACATCTGCCGCAATGGCAGAGGGGATTTTCCCGATTTGTAATAAATAGGCCGGGAGATAAGCGTGGTCG
Organism: Bacteroidaceae bacterium; assembly: GCA_963600825.1. Lineage (GTDB taxonomy): Bacteria > Bacillota > Clostridia > Oscillospirales > Acutalibacteraceae > RUG420. Next base: position 45,110 of record CAVCCW010000007.1, read on the forward strand.
GTACCAATGTCAGTCAGTACCTGGTTTCCCCGAACCAATCCGGCCACCATTTGCAGTCGGGGAGAAAGTTGAATCATGATGTTTTGTATGCTCCTTAGTTTTTCAAACTTTGCAGCGGTGCCGGAATCCGGCCGCCACGCTGGATGAATTTAGCCGGGGATGCCGTGTTGACCGGCATAACCGGTGCGGTGCCGAACAGGCCGCCGTAGTCTACTTCGTCACCGACATTTTTGCCGATGGCCGGGATGACACGAACCGCAGTGGTTTTGGTGTTGATCAGGCCAATGGCGGCTTCGTCGGCAATGATGCCGGAAATAACTTCCGGAGTGGTGTCTCCCGGAATGGCAATCATGTCCAGGCCAACCGAGCAAACGGCGGTCATGGCTTCCAGTTTTTCAATGCGGAGTCCGCCGGAGCGGGCTGCGGCAATCATGCCTTCATCTTCGGAAACCGGAATGAAGGCACCGGATAGGCCTCCAACCTGGGACGAAGCCATAACGCCGCCTTTCTTAACAGCGTCATTCAGCAAAGCCAGGCAGGCCGTTGTGCCGGCACAGCCACATTCTTCCAGTCCCATTTCTTCCAGTACCCTGGCAACAGAGTCACCGACTGCCGGTGTGGGTGCCAGGGACAGGTCTACAATACCAAACGGAGTGTCCAGGCGGCGGGAGGCCTCATTGGCAACCAGTTGCCCCACTCTTGTAATTTTAAAGGCGGTCCGTTTTACAGTTTCCGCAATTTCCTGAATGGAGGCGTCCGGCTGATTACTTAAGGCAGAGCGAACAACGCCCGGACCGGAAACGCCGACATTGATGACCGTGTCCGGTTCTCCAATGCCATGGAAAGCACCGGCCATAAACGGGTTATCTTCTACCGCGTTACAGAATACAACAATTTTAGAGGCACCAACGCATTCGCGGTCTGCTGTCTTTTCTGCAGCTTCTTTAATAATTTTACCCATTAAACGGACGGCATCCATGTTGATGCCGGCTTTGGTAGAACCAATGTTTACGCTGGAACAGATATGGTCTGTAACGGAAAGGGCTTCCGGGATAGATTGGATAAGGGCTTCATCGCCCGCAGAAAATCCTTTTTGTACCAATGCGGAATAGCCGCCTAAGTAGTTGACGCCAACTTCCTTTGCCGCTTTTTCCAACGCAAGGGCATAGGAAATGGGGTTACCGTTACTGGAGGCAAGCAGCATGGAAATGGGGGTAACGGAAATTCGTTTATTAATGATGGGAATACCGTATTCCCGTTCAATGTCTTCTCCGGTTTGCACCAGATGTTCTGCTTTCCGGCAGATTTTGTCATAAATCTTCTGGCAGGCGGCAGTGCTGTCCTGGTCCGCACAGTCTAACAGGGAAATACCCATGGTGATAGTACGGATATCCAGGTTTTCATTTTCAATCATCTGGATGGTTTCCAGGATGTCAGATGGGTTTAGATTGAGCATAGGTCAGTTCTCCTCAAATACGATGCATGGAATGGAAAATATCTTCATGCATGGCATGAATGACCAGACTGTTTTCTTCTCCGTAAGCTTTGATGCCGTCTGCAAATTCACCGAACGGAATGGTCAGCTTATCTACGTCAATGGACATGATCATAACAAACATGTCATTTAAAATGGTCTGGGAAACGCCGATGATATTGGCGCCTTTATCTGCAAGGAAAGTGGATACTTTTGCAAAGATTCCAATGGTATCCTTGCCGACTACGGTTACAACTGCTTTCATGGGAAAACCTCCAGCGTTCAAAGTTAACCTATTCTATCACAATTCCCCTTGTAGTGCACCGCTTTTCCGATTCTGAAGGTGGCAGGTCTTTTTTCTGCTTTTCCCCTACAAATAGTTGCTATTTATGGTAAAATCATAGTGCTTTTTCAGGAGTGAAGAAAGGGGATATAGTATGGTCTTGGCTGCTTATGCAAAAATCAATTTGTTGCTGGACATTTTGGGCAAAACAGAGGACGGCTATCATACGGTTTTTAATATTATGCAGTCAGTAGATCTGGCAGATTATGTTACTGTAGAATTGGACGGCGCGCCCGGAACCATTCAGCTGTCCTGTTCAAACTCCTCTTTACCGTGTAATGCAGACAATTTAGCATATGCTGCAGCACAGCACTTCCTTCAGGAAACCGGTATTCCTAATCCGGGTATTCGCATTTTTGTAGAAAAACACATTCCCATTGCGGCCGGACTAGCGGGCGGCAGTGCCGACGCGGCAGCTGTTTATGTGGCACTGAACCATCTTCTACACGCCGGCTTATCCGAACGGAAATTAAGCACCATGGCTGTGGCCACCGGTGCGGATGTGCCGTTCTGCATCCAGGGTGGCACCATGCTGGGCTTGTACACTGGTGGGGTGCTTGCTGCGCTTCCGGCGGTTTCGCCCTGTTGGTATGTGCTTTGCAATCCGGACCAGCAGATTTCCACCAAAGAGGCCTACGCCGCTTTTGATACCGCACAAAATGTGCGGCATCTGAACCGCGAAGGCATGTTGCAGGCCTTAATGACCGGCAACACGGAACAGCAATTCGTCAATATGGGCAATCTGTTTGAGCAGCTTTTGGAAGTGCCGGACCGGGTGGAAATCAAGTCCGTCCTGCGGCAGCATGGCGCCAAAGCGCATCTAATGAGCGGAAGCGGCCCAAGCACCTACGGCGCTTTCACGGAGAAAGCAGACGCAGAGGCCTGCTTTCATGCGTTGAAAGCCGCCGGATATCAGCGGGTTTTCCTTTGCCGGCCCAACGCCGTCGGCGTTGAAATCCTGCCGGAATAATGGTATTATCTTGGCAATAAATGAAAGTAGTTCGGAGGCGTTTCAATGAAGTCCCAAAAGTCCAAAATCAGTGCATTGTTTCTCAGCCTGATGCTGTTGCTTTGCCTGTCTGTTCCGGCCTTTGCCGGCTCTTCCGTCAGCGGAAATACCGCTTATATTACCAGCGGAACCAAGACAGTTACTTCCAATGACATTTCAGCAAGTATTGTCAATCGGATAAGCATTACCACTATTTATGTACCGAATTCCGTTACCCGGATTTCTTCTGGTGCTTTCACCAACTTTTCCAATCTGGAAACGGTTTATATTGATAACTATCAGGGTGGTGTAACAGTAGAATCCGGCGCTTTACCAAGTGGAGCCAAGGTGGTTTATACCGGAGAAAAACCGACTACAACCAGGAAGCATACCACTACTAAAAAAAGAACAACTACCACCAGCAGCACTACGGAATCTACCACAGAGTCAGAAACGGAAGAACCAACAGAAGAAGAAACTTCAGATTCTGTTGTTACCAAGGTGGCCAATCCTACCGGAACAACATCCACAACCCAAGGAACGTCTTCCGGCAGTAAGCAGGGAAGAACCATTTCTATCGGAGTGGTTACTTTAGTCGGCGTCAGCGCCGTGGTTCTCATGATCCTGAAATTCAGGAAACCGTAAGAAACCCGTTTAACGCTCTGGCTTTTGCCAGAGCGTTTTGTATCGTATTTTGTACAGAAAGGAGAGCGCATGGCAAATAAAATTCTGCATCGCGCAGGGGAAGAGGGAAAACATTTCTTAGACCATTTTAAAGTGTATTTGAAATGGGTTGTTTTATCCATTTTACTGGGCGGCGTAATGGGCCTGATTTCCACGGCTTTTTATTATGCGTTAACCTATGCCACGCAGTGGCGTACAAATAATCCGTTTTTCATTTGGCTTTTGCCGGTGGCGGGTCTCTTCATTGCTTTTTTATACCAAAAATTTGATAAACAACCAAAAGAAGAGGGGAACAAAGGCACGAATATGGTGTTGGCAGCCGTCAATGCCAATGAAGAAATTCCGGCAAGAACAACACCGCTGATTTTTGTTTCCACTATTTTGTCTCATCTGTTTGGCGCCTCCGTTGGCAGAGAAGGCGCTGCACTGCAAATGGGTGCCAGTCTGGGCAGCACGTTGGCCAGATTATTAAAAATGAAAGACGCAGACAAGCGGATTTTAATTATGACCGGTATGGCCGGTGCTTTTTCTGCCTTGTTTGGCTCTCCCATTACGGCTGCCATTTTTTCCATGGAGGTCATTAGTGTTGGCGTTATGTACTATGCTGCGCTGGTGCCTTGCGTGGCCTCTGCGCTGACTGCCATTTCCGTGGCTAAGGCCCTAGGCGTAACCTATGCCGTTTATCAGTTGTCCGTTCTACCGGATTTTACTTTCTATACCGCAGGAATGACCACTCTGCTTGGTGTTCTTTGCGCCGTCTTCAGCATCCTGCTTTGCATGACCCTGATTATGGTGGAAAAGTTCATGAGCACGGTGTTTAACAACACCTACATCCGCATCTTTGTAGCTGGTACCTTAATCAGCCTGCTGACGCTGCTGGTTGGAACCCAGGATTACAACGGTCTTGGATCTGCCATGATTCTTTCTGCTGTCATGGGGCATACTGTTTGGTATGCATTTTTGCTGAAACTCTTGTTTACGGCCATTTCTCTTGCCGGTGGATACCGTGGCGGTGAAATTGTGCCAACCTTATTTATGGGAGCCTGCTTTGGCTGCTTTGCCGCATCTTTCTTAGGCTTGCCGGCAGGGCTGTGTGCCGCACTTGGCATGATTGCCGTATTTTGCGGTGTTACTAACTCGCCTATTGCATCCTTTATTATGGGTCTGGAGTTGTTTGGCGGACAGGGAATCTGGTTCTTTGCCATTGTAGTAGCGGTCAGCTACATGCTGTCCGGATACTATGGCATTTATAAGAGTCAGCTGATTATTTACTCGAAGTATCGCAACGCCTATGTACGGCGGAATATTCTGCGGTAACAGATTTGGAGGATTTTGTTTGGAAGAAGTAAGAGAAGTAAAAACAGAAGTACAGGAAAGCAAACTGGGGACCATGCCCATTAACAAGCTGCTGATCAGCACCTCTTTACCTATGATGGTATCTATGCTGGTTTTGGCATTGTACAATGTGGTAGACAGTTTCTTTATCGGGAAATATGACCCAACCGGAATTGGTGTGGCGGCGTTGTCCTACGCATTCCCTATTCAGAACCTGATGACGGCGTTCTCTGTCGGAACCGGGGTTGGTGTCAACGCGTTACTCTCCAAAAGCTTAGGAGAAAAGAATAAGGAGTTGGTGGACAAGACCGCCAACAATGCGGTTTTAATTTATGCGGCCACCTTTGTTCTGATTGCCCTGCTGGGCTTGGTTCTTCCGGAACCCATCTTCCGGATGCAAAAGGCATCGGACCAGGCCATTCAGTACGGTCTGGAGTACCTGCCTATTGTTATGTATTGCTCCTTTGGCATGTTTGCCCAGGGTTGCATGGAGCGCCTTTTGATTTCCACCGGACGGACCATGTATTCCATGATCACGCAGCTGGCTGGCGCGGTGGTCAACATTGTTATGGATCCTATCCTGATTTTCGGTTATCTTGGTATGCCGGCCATGGGTGTTAAGGGTGCAGCAATTGCTACCGTTGCAGGACAGATTGTTTCCGCCATTCTTGGCGTTGTTTTCAATCGCCGGTTCAATCCGGAAATTACGCTCAGCTTCCGAATGATGAAACCGGATTGGTGGGTTATTCGAGACATCTACAAGGTCGGTCTGCCGTCCATTGTTATGAACTCCATTTCGTCCATCATGGTATTTGCCATGAACTTTATTCTGAATGCCTTTACGGAAGCTGCCGTTACCGTCTTCGGCCTGTATTTCAAGCTGCAGAGCTTCGTCTTCATGCCGGTCTTCGGTATGAACAGCGGTGTGGTTCCCATTGAAGCCTATAACTATGGTGCGGGAAGACCGGACCGTATTAAACAGACCATTCGTTGTGCTGTTTGCTATGCCGTTGGGATCATGGTCGTCGGCCTGCTGATCTTTGAACTTTTCCCGGCGCAATTGCTGGAACTGTTTACAGAAGAAACCCGCGTAGTGGAACTTGGCACCACTGCTCTTCGCATCATTGCCATTCACTTCCCTCTTGCTGGTGCATCCATCATGTTCACGTCTTCTTTGCAGGCACTGGGTCGCCCTCTCCGCAGCCTGATTGTTTCCGTTTCCCGTCAGCTGGTCGTTTTGGTACCGTGTGCCAAACTTCTTTCCCTGACCGGCAACCTGAGCCTGGTTTGGCTGGCCTTCATTATTGCAGAAGGTGTTTCTCTTACCATGGTTGGTCTTTTCCTGAAAGGTACGGTGAAATCTATTCACAAAGAGCTGGAAGAAAAATCCTCTGTTACAGAATAAGTACACAAAAAGCAAGGCAGTTGATCCTGTTTGGACCAGCTGCCTTTTTGTTTCTTTTCTTTTTTGCGAGTCAGTCTATTACCGTAATTTTATCAGCTGACATAAATTTGCAGTGTATCTGCCACTTCTTCCGGATCTTCTACCTTTAAAGTGACCTGATATCCGTTGTCGACCTTTTTCATGTCATAAACAGTTTCTCCGGAAACAGCCCAAACGTAATCATAGTCTTCGTCTGTTTCCCAGAAGAAGGTGGTTAATGCATTGGTTTGCTGGATGGTAATATCCGTGGACTGTAAGGAAGCGGAAAGGAGTGTATCGCCAGAGAGGGAAAGGACAGGATTATAATCCAGCGATTGCATCTTTTTATAATTGAAGTAGGTGTCCGAAAGCGTGTATTCTGCTACTTCAAAAACCACAAGTTCCGGTTGGAACAGGTTGAAATAATATGGGAAATCCAGCACGTTCTGATAGTCATGGACACTGATGTATTCCCCAAGAGCGTTCATCATAAACTTCTTGCCATAGGTATTCATATAACTTCCCTGGAACATCAGTGTGCGGGGAGATCCTTCATCTACCCGATCCTGATTGACGGTATAACTGAAGCTTTGAAATTGCTCATCGAGGGAAATGCCGCTATATTCATCGGCTTTTTCCACTGTTTCTACATCCTTTAGCAAGTTATGAGTGCTTTGCTTTTTTCTTCGACGTTTTAGACTCTTGCGGTTTTTCTTCCGGAATACTGGTGTCTATGATGGTGCCC
>CAVCCW010000008.1:0-47716 GCA_963600825.1 Bacteroidaceae bacterium
TTCTCCGGCAGAGGCGCTGGCTACTTCCGTGCGATGCAGCCCTTCATACGTATACAGCTTACTGATTTTCACCTTTTCCGCCTTGTCTTCGGTGTTGCACAGAATGGCTTGTTGGCCCTGGCGGATGGTTCCGCGTTCAATGCGCCCAATGCCAATCCGGCCTACATAATCATCATAGTCCAAAGAGGAGAAGAGAACCTGCAGCGGAGCATCTACGTCTCCTTTCGGAGCTGGAATTTCCTTAATGATGGATTCAAAGATAGGCCGCATGTCTCCTTCGCGGTCCCGCATGTCATAGGAAGCGTAACCATCTTTGGCGGAGGCAAACACAACCGGGAATTCAATCTGATCTTCGTCCGCACCAAGCTCAATAAACAGGTCAATGACTTCGTCTACTACTTCGGCAGGACGGGCTCCCGGGCGATCTACTTTGTTGACAACAACAACGACCTTCTTTTTTAAACCCAGTGCTTTCTTTAATACAAAGCGGGTTTGTGGCATACAACCCTCAAAGGCATCTACCAGAAGAAGAACACCGTCTACCATTAACAGGATACGTTCTACTTCGCCGCCGAAGTCGGCATGGCCCGGGGTGTCAATAATATTAATTTTGGTATCTCCGTAATGAACGGAGGTGTTTTTGGAGAGAATGGTAATGCCGCGTTCCTTTTCCAGGTCATTGGAGTCCATAACGCGTTCGTCCACCTGTTCGTTGGTACGGAAGGTACCACTCTGCTTTAACAGGGCGTCTACCAGGGTTGTCTTACCGTGGTCTACGTGCGCAATGATTGCCACATTGCGGATGTCTTCTCTGAGTTTCAACGCATACACCTTCAAAAAGTCAAATTTTGTTTAAGTTCCGCAAAATTTTATCACCCGAGCGCTTGTATTTCAAGCCTATTATCAGTAGAATTTAAGAGTCAAGTGAATAGGGGAGCTGGCTGTAGCCGGCTGAGAGAAGGGAAGACCCGAAAACCCGTGAAACCTGATCAGGATAATGCCTGCGTAGGAAGGAAGATTTTATGACAGAACAAAAGAATAACCAAAACAAAACGTACCGTCTTGTCCTTAGCGCCGTTATGGTGGCTATGGCAACGGTGCTTTCGTTTATCCAGCCGTATTCGCTGCCGATGGGCGGAAGCGTTACTCTGTTCAGCATGGTTCCCATTATTGTGGTAGCCTGGCTGTACGGAACCAAATGGGGTCTGTTAACCGGTGGCGTCATGGCTATTATCCAATTACTGTTTGGCTTCAGTAATTTTGGATATGTATCCGGTTTTGTTGCCTATCTGGTCCTGATTTTTGCAGACTACATTTTCCCGTTTACGCTGCTTGGTCTTGGCGGCATTTTCCGCGGACACATTAAGAATGATACCCTTGCCATTTCCCTGGGCGCACTTCTGGTTTGTTTCCTGCGGTTCCTTTGCCACTTCATCAGCGGCATCACAATTTGGGCATCTTGGGTAGACAACAAAACCTGGAAGGCCGTTATCCTTTATTCCTTAACTTATAACGGCAGTTACATGCTTCCGGAAACCATTATTACCATTATCGGCTGTGTTCTGCTCAGCCTGTTCCTGTTCCCAAGACTGGACGAAAATGGCAGACTGGTACAGAAGAAAAAATAAAAATTTTAAATACGCTTTCATTATCCGAACAGCAGGGTCCTTCGTTGAAGGGCCCTTTGTTTTATGATAGAATGTTGCTGTTTGCAAAAGGGGAAAACAAACTTTAAAGGAGTGAACCGAATGGCAAACGAAGAAAAGAAGTTAACCAGTGATTTGCCACAGGAAGTGCCGAAGGATCTTCCGGAAGAAGTGCAGGTAACTGCATCGCCGGAGAAGGAAAGAAAAGACGGCACGGAAGAAACCAAGCACCTTTGCCAGTGCTGCGGTGAAGTGGAAATCCCGGAGGACCGGATTTACTGTGACAAATGTTTGAATTATATGCGGCATTATCCCTTTGATGCATGGGATGTTGCATACCCCGTTATTGCAGTTATGTTCCTGGCATTGTCCATTGTTCTGCTGGTGCTGGGATGGTCTACCTATCATAGTGCGGCAAAGGCGGATGCTTATGCCAGAGCGGACCGGCTGACCTCGTCCATCAGCGCGTACTCGGATACCAACACGTTGCTGTCTGATAAGGATCAGATGCCGGGCTGGATTTATCTGAAGCGTCAGCTGAAGGTATATGATGCCTTGGGCGTTCAAAGCTTTACGGACACCTCGGATTTCATCGGGACCAACTACACTACGGCAGATCTGAAGAAGCCGTGGAACCGGTATGCCAAGAAGTTGAACGAAGAAATTGCGGGATACACCGCAGCGTACAATGCCTTCTCTACGGCAGCGTCTTCGAATGACGTAACGGATCTGGAAACGTTCCTGACCGCGTATGATGAAGCCTTAAAGGACCAGACCTATATTGAGACCTACGCCAATTACTTCCGCTACTATGCCTGCCTGGTTTACGACGAAGACACGGCAACCCAGAAGAAGTATGTAGATGCCATCGCCGCCGACGGAAGCAAGTACGCCAGCCTGTATCTGCCGCTGTATTCTGAAATTTCTTTGAATGACAAAGACTATGACAAGGCGCTGTCTTATTCCGCAGAGCTGTTAAAGCTGAATCAGGAAGACAGTTACGCGTATGTATACCGCGCCATTGCGTACCGCATGCAAGGCAATTTGCCGAAAGCTTACAACGCCATCCAGACCGGCTTGAAGTCCAATGACCAAAACTCGGCTTTGAATTACCAGATGGCTATTTACTGTGTGCTGGACGGAGACCTGACCAAGGCCGCCACTTATGTGGAAACCGCCTACACCTATGCTGACACGGTCAACAGTTACCTGTCCGCCGGCAGCTTGTATGCGCTGATTGCCAAAGAGCGGGATCAGACCGAACTGTATGATCAGATTGTGGAAGACCTTTCCAACTATGGATATACCATCTCCGGCGATGTAGACTCCATCCTTTCCGGAGAAATCACCTTTGAAGACATATTCTTAAACGGGGAGGGGGACTTCACATGGTAATTGTGTATTACGTCATCAAGTTTATTACAGCTCCGGGAGCATTGTTAAAAGGCTTCTTAGAGCACCTGTTCTGCCGGGCCTTTAAAGTGCCGGTAGAATATGCAGAATATTTGCAGCCAAACAGCATGTGCGGCCACGTGGAACACTTCCTGGCACCGAAAAAAGGCAGCTTCGGCATTTGTTATTTTCCGCACCTGATTATGCTGCTGTTTGGCCTGGCCATTTCCCTGCCGGCAGGCATCCGCTTCTTTTACTTTGGCGCGTTTGACTGGTCCTGCTTGCTGCTCTTTTACGTAGGCTTGTGCCTTCTGACCAACTGCTTCCCGCTGATGGAAGACGCCATGAATCTTTGGGAACAACTGTACGGGGAAAACTCCACTTCCAAAACGGTAGTAAAAGTATTGCTTAGTCCCTTTGCCGTCATTCTTTACGGCGGCGCATGGCTGGAACAATACGGTTTAACCCTTCTCCTTGGTCTTCTGGAAATTGTTGGTTTGCCGTATGTAATAGCGCTGATTATTGGGTAAGAAATTTTCCTGATAAAAATACAAAAACGAAGGGCCCCGGCAGAAGCCGGGGCCCATTTGTTATGCGTATATGGTTTAGTTCAGTGTTTTCACGTAGTCAAAATCATCAATAACCGTCTGCTCCGGTGCAGGAGTCAGTAGGGAGACAACTACATTGGTAACAAGGCCAAGGAGGAAGGCCGGAAGAAGTTCGTATACGGCAAAGGCGCCACCGAGCTTGGCAATGCCGTACTTCCAGGCGAAGACCATAATGCCGCCGACGACCATGCCGGCAACGGCGCCATACCGGTTGCCGCGCTTCCAGAAGAGCGAGAGCAGCATGAGCGGGCCGAATACGGCACCGAATCCTGCCCACGCGAAGGATACAATCCGGAAGACGGAAGCGTCGGAATCCCAGGCAAGGAATACGCCGATGACGGAAATGATAATCAGTGTAGAGCGGGCCACTACCATTTCAGAGCGTTCGGTCAGCTTGACCTTGAAGAGTCCGCCAATAATGTTTTCACTGGCGGCGGAGGAGGCGGCCAGAAGCTGGCTGTCTGCGGTAGACATAGTGCTGGCTAAGATACCGGCCAGAATAACACCGGCCAAAAGGGCTGCAACGAAGCTTTTCTGGGAAAGCAGGGAAGCAACCTGTACAATAACGGTTTCACTGTCTGCAAAGGCAGGAAGTGCGCCGTGTTTTACCATGCCCATACCAACAACGCCGATGGCAACGGCAACAGCCATGGAAATGACTACCCAAACAGTGGCAACACGCCGGGAAAGTTTGATTTTTTCCGGGTTTTCAATGGCCATAAATCGCAGAAGGATATGGGGCATGCCAAAGTAACCAAGGCCCCAGGCCAGTGTGGAAATAACGGATAGGATAGAGTAAGATCCGGCCGAATTGGTTTCTGCATTATACCCTTGGAAGAAGTTCAGATATCCGTCCAGGCTTTTGGCATTTTCCAGAATGGCGTCTACGCCGCCTGCCTGGTGGATGCCGAAGATAAGAACAATCAGCAACGCAATGGTCATGATGATGGACTGGATAAAGTCGGTAATGGAAGCGGCAGTAAATCCACCCAAAGAGGTATAGCCGACAATAACAATGGCCGAAACAATCATGGCCAGGTGATAGTCAATGCCGAACAGGGTACCAAACAGCTTGCCACAGGCAGCAAAGCCGGAAGCGGTATACGGAACAAAGAAGATGATAATCATGATGGCAGCAATGGCTGTAATAATGTTGTGCTCATCATGGTACCGTTTGGCAAAGAAATCCGGGATGGTAATAGCGCCGATATGTTCGGAATACTTCCGAAGACGTTTGGCAACAATAAGCCAGTTCAGGTAAGTACCAATGGCCAGGCCAATTACAGTCCAGCCAACTTCCGCCAAACCGGAGGCCAGAGCCAAGCCGGGAAGACCCATCAGCAGGTAACTGGACATGTCAGAAGCTTCTGCGCTCATGGCTGTTACCAGAGGGCCCAGTTTTCTGCCGCCCAGGTAAAAGTCTCCTACGTTTTTTGTCTTTTTGGCATACAGGACACCAACCATTACCATAGCTACCAGATAAATGGTGATGGAAATCATAATGCCAATTTGTGCTTTTGTCATATTCATTTCCCTTCCAGTGTGGTTTCAAAATATCCTTTTCATCTTACCATATTCTCCCCGGCGATGCACCTGTTTACTTCTTTGACGATTAGTAGGCAATATTCAAATCAACATTGCCGCTGACACCGTCAACGGAACCGGTGGAGGAATATTGCCAGTAGTCACAGCGACCGGTCCAGGTATAATTGCCACCGGACAGAACCGTGTTGTACCGGGCAATCCAGATTTTATAGGAGGAGAGGGTACTGTAGCTCAGGTAGCTCTTCCACCAGCTGATGCTGGAGTAAACACCCGGGGTGTAACCGGCAGACTGCACGGTCTGGCAGAAGGCTTGGGCAATGGAGGTTAGCTGGCTTTTCGGCATGACACTGTCTTCCATGTCAATAAAGATAGGAAGGGTGATGTTGTATTTCTTAGCCATGACAACGGCAAGGGAGGCTTCCTCTACTGCTTCTTCCACGGTAGTTGCCGTGGAGTAAAAGTAGATACCAACCTTCAGTCCGGCGGCAAGTGCACCGGAAACATTTTGTCCGTACGTGGGGTCTTCAAACAGTTCGCGCTTTTGGGAATATCTGCCACCGCATCGCACGAAAACATAATTGATGCCTGCAGCTTTTACCTTGCTCCAGTTGATGGTGCCGTTCCACTTGGAAACGTCAATGCCGGCGCCAAGCGAGTTGACCAGACTGCCGTCTTCGTTGAAACGATACATCAGTCCGTCAATGGTCTGCTGCCCCGTTACTTTCTGGTGATTGGCATTATAGTAATAAGTTTTGCCGTTGATGGTTTGCCAGCCGGTATAAAGGGTTTCCGTGGTTTCTGTTTTGTAGTAGTAGGTGGCTGTTTCACTGTATGTACCGACGGTTGCCGGGATGGTGCAGGCCGCGTCCGTATACAGCAAATGACCTTCGGCGTCTTTCAGCTGTGCAGAGGAATCTACAGTGGTTGTGTCTGTTGAACCATCTTCCTGTTTTGGAGCATCTGCGTACGGGTTGGATGCAACAGCAGAGGAGGACGATGCCTTGGTTACGGTTTCGGCTTTCTTTTCTACTTTTTCCGTGGTGTTCGTTACCTTCTTTTCCACTGTTGTCTGGCGAGCCGGTTTGACGTCTTCCGAAGCCACATACGGGGTTACTTTTTCTTCAATTTTGGTATCCACCACGCGCTCTACCTTGTCTTTGACTTCTACATTGACAATGGTGGTACTGGGAAAATAACCATCTACCGGGACATACCACACCTGGTAAATACCCGGTTCCAAATCTTCCTGATAAATGCTGCCGTCTCCGTCTTCGTCTGTACAGATGGCGCCTTCTGCTGCATCCAGCTGCTGTTGGTATGTACTGATACCGGCAGTATAGATTTCTGTGGCAACCGCTTTTTTGGCAGTGTCAGTTTCGTCTTCCTGTACCTGCTCTTCTGAGGAAGAGGCATAGGAGGACATAGAAAACATACTGTCAGCGGTGGTCTTATTTAGGTCTTCCAGGCTGACATCCTTTTTGCTGCCGACACGAACCAGTTTGACGGAGAAGTTCTGGCCGGCAATGGCGGCTTCTTCAGAGTCCAGGAAAGAGACAGTTAGGTCCCTTTCGGAGGAGGCGACGGAAACCACAACATCCTGGTAATAGGTTAGCTCTTTTTGCACTGGTTCTTCCGTTACAGTTGGCGTGACTTCCGTTGGACGGAGGTATGGCCAGGCGGCCCAAATTCCACCGGCTGCTCCAAGAAGGACCAGGACAGTAACAAGGCTGAGGATGGTTTTCTTTTTGGTCCAGTTGGTAAAGAAGCGTACCAACGGATTGGCTGCCTTCATGATGTGCGCCTCCTTTAGAAAGATTATTTTGATTGCTTTAGCGCTGCTTATCCGGAAGAGGGTGTGCTGCAATATATTCTTCTAACAGTTCTGCACCCGTGCCAACCATATCTTTGCAGCGGCGATCATGATAGTACTGTGCAGTGCGTTCATCCGGAGTGGGATTGTCTTTGGTAATCCGGAGATGGAGTAAATCGCGGCAGATAATGCTGCCATTTTGCTGCTCAAATTTTGCAGCCAGTTCTTGAATATCTTTATATTGTGCGGCCTTTGTGGTTGTGTCTTTCGGATCTGTGTAACCATAAAGCAGGTCCAGGACGGTGACCATACCGGATACGGCACCGCACACTTCCCGTAGCCGACCAATGCCGCCGCCGAATCCGGAGCCAAGTTTGGCCAGCATTTCCTTGCTGAGCGGAAGAAGATCCTGGAAAGCCAGAATGACCGCCTGGTTGCAATTGTAGCCTTCCAGGAACAGGTTCATGGCTTTTTCTTTTCTGGTCATGGGAATACCAAGGGTAGAGAGGTCCAGGTCTTTCAGGCTGTCATAGAACTGATCCGCCAAGGCTACAATTTTGTCGTGATTATGAGCGGACCACTTATCATGAACGGCAATGACCTTAAAGCCGGCTTTCTTTGCACCGCGGATGGCGTCCAGGGTGTCTTCAAACACGTAGGTTTCTTCCTTTGGAGTGCCCAATTCCTGCCAGGCGGTCAGGAAAATCTGGGAGTCATACTTGCTGCCGTATTCGGCGGCGGTATAAACCTTTTGGAAGTAATCCAGAATGCCAAGGCGTTTCAGGCAACCTTCGGCAAGATACCGATCAGTTGCAGTTGCCAAAACCATTTTGACATTGTTTTGTTTCAGCCGTTCCAGCGTTTCTACCACACCGGGTTTTAATTCTACTTCGTGGAAATAACCTTGTTCGGTCAGCTGGTCTATTTGTGCACGGATTTCCTTCGGCGTGCCGGGAAGTCCGAAATGTTCATTTAAGTAACGGGCCATGTCATTCAGCATCATGCCCTGCATGGTCTGTAATTCTTCTTCGGTTGCCTGAATGCCTTTTACTTTTGGGAAGTCCCGCCAAGCATTCACCCAAAGGTGCATGGAATCCGTTAAGGTTCCGTCCATATCAAAAATGGCGCCAGTAATAGCCATATTAGTGTGCCCCCTTATCGTTTTCTTCTTTAATCAGCGGTATTTTGGTAACCGCTTCTACCTTGCGTCCATGGGTCCAAAGGGTTGGGGTCAAGCGCAGGGTATATCCGGCACCACATTCCAGCATCCAGTCGGTCATAGGCGCTTCCGGCAAGGCATACATGGCCATTAAGGTCATAATGACGCCTCCATGGGTTACTACGGCACATTCAGTAATACCGGTTTTCAACAGTCCGTCTACAATTTTCTCAAAAGCACGGCCAACCCGGACGGCAAATTCCTGGTTGCTTTCTCCGTGCAGTGCCGGAACGGAACCGTCTCCGGTAAACCATTCCTGAAAGTGTTTGTTATCCTTCAGCTGCTCTGCTGTTAAGCCTTCAAATTCACCAAAGTTGTATTCAATCAGTTCTTCCAGAATTAAGATTTCATTGTCCGGAAACAGGATGGAGGCGGACTCCCGCGCGCGCTTCAGCGGGCTGGAAAAAACAACCGGTACGTCCGGATACAGATATTCCTTTTTCAGTTTTTGCAGTTCTTCTTTTCCTTCCGGCAGAAGCTCCAAATCCTGGTGGCCGGTAAAGGTGCCGTCCCGGTTGGCCTGCGTCATGCCGTGGCGAATCAGATGAATGGTATAGGTTTGCATGTTGCCTCCAAGTTTTTTTGAAAATATAATGAAGTTATAAAATATACATTGTGTATAACTGTGCGTAAGGAGTGAACGGTATGATGCAGGGAAGTTTTGCTACCCGTTTAACCGAACAACGAAAAGCCCGCGGCTTAAGCCAAAAACAGGCTGCTGCAGATTTGGGGGTATCTCAGGCGCTGCTGTCCCATTATGAAAATGGGATTCGGGAGTGCGGCCTGGCGTTTGTGGTAAAGGCCGCAGAATATTACGGTGTCAGTTGTGACTACCTGTTGGGCAGGACAACCAACGAAGTTTCTTTAAAAACCGGGCCGCAGCTGGAAGACACAGAGGAAGACGTGAACTGGACCACCAACACCATTTTGCGCTCTGCTTTGATAACCGGCGGATATGTTATGAAGGACAAAACGTTAAAGCAGTTTGTTAAATCCGTCTATTCCCTTGGCACATACTTTGTCATTTGCGCCGGCGTAAAACGGAAACTTCTTCCGGCCAGCTGGCTGGGACAGAACTCTGCCAATGAAAAGCAGTATCGGTTTCTGGTGACCAGTTTTTTGGAGTCTTTAGATGAAATCCAGCCCCGGGGGAGCGCCGCCAGACCGATTGACGTGCCGGCCAGTGTAGTTACCCTGTCTGCCTGGATTAATGATTACCTGAATATGCGAATTGCAGATTTGTTGTAATCACGCAAAAGTATAACATAAATCAAAAAAAGAGACTACCTGTGCGGGTAGTCTCTTTTCCGTTTTTTCCTTACATCATGGCCTCTTTATACATGGCGATGTACAGGTCCGCTGAACGATTCCAGCTATTGTCACATTTCATAGCGCGATTGACCACCTGTTTCCAGGTTTTCTTGTCATTGTAATAGAGGTCAATGCCACGAGAAATGGCCCATAACATATCGTGGGCATTGTAGGTTTTAAAGGTAAATCCGTTTCCTTTGCCGTCTCCGCAGTCAGAAACGGAGTCCTTCAATCCGCCGGTTTCCCGTACAATGGGAAGGGTTCCATACCGCAGAGCAATCATTTGGGAAAGACCGCAGGGTTCGCTCTTGGATGGCATTAGGAACAGGTCAGAGCCGGCATACATTTTGCGGCTGAGATCCGGGCGGAAGCCAAGCTCCAGCCGGAATTTATCCGGATGGCGGGCGGCAACACCTTTGAAGAAGTTTTCATATTCCTGATCGCCGGAGCCGAGGACAAGGAAACGAACTTCGGTGGTGTTTAGCAGTTCATCCAGAATAGCGGTAATCAAATCCAGACCCTTATGGGAAACCAAACGGGAAATTAAAGAAATAATAGGAACATCCGGGCGTTCTTCTAGTCCGAAGATACGCTGTAATTCTGCTTTGTCTTTTGCTTTTCCGGTTTTGTTTGCTTGGGAGTAATGATACCGCAGAGCAGGATCCGTGGCAGGATTATAACTGTCTACATCTATCCCATTTAAGATACCGGTCAGCTTCCAATAGTTTTTATGCAGAATGCTGTCCAGCCCGTGGGAATACCACGGGTCCAGAATTTCATTGGCATAAGTTGGGCTGACGGTGGTTACCTTGTTGCAGCATTCAATAGCCGCTTTGGAGAAATTGGCGCAGCCGTCGTATTCAATTAAGGAGTAGTCTACAGGGTCAAGACCAACTACCTCGCCCAGGACATCCAGTCCATACATACCCTGATACTGGATGTTGTGAATGGTGTAAACGGTGCGGATGTTTTCGTATCCCGGCCGGTCTTTGTAGAAGCAATTGTAGTAGAGCGGGACCAGGGCCGTTTGCCAGTCATTGCAGTGAATGATGTCCGGCTTGTACCCGTCCAGGTGTGCAATGGTTTCCAGTACAGCACGGGAGAAGAAGGCAAAGCGTTCGGCGTCGTCATAGTAGCCGTACAGACCGGAGCGTTTGAAGTAATATTCGTTGTCTACCAGGTAATAGGTAACGTCTCCGACCTTTCCTTCAAAAATACCGCAGTACTGCTTTCGCCAGGCTACAGAAACATCAAAGTTGAAAAGATAGGTAAGGCCGGCCCGTTGCTCTTCGGTAACGCAGTCATACAGTGGAAGAATGACGCGGACGTCCACGCCTTTGCCCACCAGGGCTTTCGGCAGGGATCCGGCCACTTCCGCAAGGCCGCCACTGACGGCAAAGGGAACGGCTTCACTGGATGCAAATAATACTTTCATAAAAAACCTCCGGAAAAGGAATGCTTATACCACAATTCGTTTGGCAATATAAATGGGATAGGAAGAATCCCCGTGCAGGCTCTTGCCAGCGGTAATAACAACGTTCTTGTCGGTAACAACGCTGTTCAGATGGCTGTTTGCGTGAACTACCGTGTCCTGCATCAGGATGCAGTTTTCAACCACAGCACCTTCTTCTACTACTACGCCGCGGAAGAGCAGGGAATTTTTGACGGTGCCTTCAATGCGGCAACCGTCTGCAATGAGTGACTCCGTTACGTGGCAGTCTGTCCCATAAAGAGCCGGAACGTTGTCCCGGATTTTGGTCTGAATGGGATTGGCCGTGTTGAACAGGGATGCACAAATGTCCGGGTCAAGCAACTTCTGGGACACTTCATAATATTTGTGAAGGTCGTCAATAATTTCGGCGTAACCCGGGATGGCAAAGCCGTGGATATTCAGGTTGGGCTGGTTGTTCTGCAAAATTTTGGTAAAGGAACCGATATCATGCGAGGCAGCGGTTTTAATTAAATATTCCAGCACACTTTTGCGCATTAAGAAAATGTTAAAGGAATAAGTAGCCTCTATGCCGGCAGATTCTGCATTGGCAATGGAAATATCCGTAACCTTGTCTCCGTCCAGTGTCAGGACCATGTTGTGGTCAATCTTTGGCAGTTTGCCGGTTTTGTAGACAATAGTAACGTCTGCGTTGCTGGCCCGGTGAGCATCAAACAGCTCTTGTAAGTCAAAGTTATAAACGCTGTTAGCGTCGGTCATCAGGACGTACTCCTGTTTGGCACGGCGGATGAAGTTGGTGTTGTTGTAAAGAGAAGCAATTCTGGCGTTGGTATTGCTAAATTCATTGAACCTGTTTTCTGCATATGGTGGCAACAGATACATGCCGTCATTCTTGCGGGCCAAGTCCCATGGCTTGCCGGAGCCAACGTGGTCCATTAAAGAATGATAGTGGTCCTGCGTCATAATGCCAATGGTGGAAATACCGGCATTGACCATATGCGAAAGAGGAAAGTCAATCAGACGATACCGACAACCAAACGGTACGGAAGCAATGGTACGGTTGGCGGTCAGTTCCTTAATAGTGGAGTCATACGCCTGGGAATGAATAATGCCAAGTATGTTGTTAGCCCTCATAGGTAGTGCCCTCCTCTACATTTGCAGTAACCATTTTGGCAGCCGGGACGACGGCCTGTTTTCCGATGGTCAGGTCAGGCCCGATGACGGTAACGCCCCAATCATCTACAGGGACTTCTTCCGGGCCGTTGCCGATATGGGCGCCGGCTTCCACAACGGCGTTTTCACCGACAATGGAATATTTGACTACAGCGCCTGGGCCGATGACGGCACCCGGCATAATAATGGAGTAAGTAACACTGGCATCTTCCGCCACTTTGGCGTTGGCAAACAGGACAGACCAGTCTACACTGCCGTCTACCCGACAGCCTTCCGTAATTAAAGAACTGTTAACGGTAGACGTCTTTGACAGGAACTGCGGTGCGGCGCCGGAGTTCCTGGAATAAATTTTCCAGTTTGGATCATCCAGATTGATGTTGGCAGATGGGGAAAGCAGGTCCATGTTGGCTTCCCAGAGGGAGTCAATGGTGCCGACGTCCCGCCAGTAGTCATCAAACTGATAGGCAACCAGCTTTTCCCCGGCAGAGTGCATGGCAGGAATGACGTCCTTACCAAAGTCATTGCTGGAATCCGGTTTTGCTTCATCGGCAATCAGGTATTCCCGCAACTTGGACCAGGTAAAGATGTAAATGCCCATGGACGCTTTGTTGCTGCGTGGGTGAGCCGGCTTTTCTTCAAATTCGGCAATGGTGTGGTCGTCATTGACCAGCATCAGACCAAAGCGGGATGCTTCTTTCCATTCTACTTCCCGCATGGCAATGGTACAGTCGGCATTCTGTTCCTTGTGGAAGGCCAGCATGTCGGCATAATCCATCTTATAAATGTGGTCACCGGACAGGACGGCCACATAAGTGGGATTATATTTGTCAATAAAGTGGATGTTTTGATAAATGGCATTGGCAGTGCCTTTATACCATTCTGTTCCCTTGATTTGCTGATACGGGGACAGGATATGGACGCCGCCGTTAACGCGGTCCAGGTCCCAGGGTTCTCCATTACCGATATAATCATTCAATTCCAATGGCTGATACTGGGTCAGTACGCCGACGGTGTCAATTCCGGAGTTGACACAGTTGGACAGCGGGAAGTCAATGATGCGGTATTTTCCGCCGAACGGTACGGCCGGCTTAGCAATTTTATGGGTCAGAACGCCCAGCCGGGATCCTTGACCGCCGGCAAGTAGCATAGCAATGCATTCGGTTTTACGTCCCATTAGCTTTTCTCCTTTTTGTAGTTCTTGTAGGTCTTTTCTTTAAATAGATGGCGGAGAATCCGGCCAAATCCAGGCACAGATGTGCCGGGTTTCCGTGCATACTTCCTTTTTTGGAGCGGATGGCTTTCTTTGCCGTTCCCCATCCGGTTCCGCCGAAGGCTTTGTCATCGGTATTGAAAACGACATCATAGGTGCCCTCTTCACAGCCGACGCAATATTGCTCCCGGTTAACTTTGGTAAAGTTCAGAATGACATAAAGAGAGTTGCCTTCCTTGTCTTTGCGCTTGAACGCCAAAACCGAATTATTTACATCATCCGGAATCAGCCATTCAAAGCCTTCCCAACTGTAGTCAATCTGCCAAAGCGCGGGGGTATTCCGATAAAAAAGATTCAGGGCCTGAACAAAGTCTTTGGTCTTCTGGTGCATTTCATAATCCAGAAGGCCCCAGTCCAGTTCATCCTGGTAATCCCATTCTTTAAACTGGGCAAATTCCGAGCCCATGAACAGGAGCTTTTTGCCCGGGTGTGCGTACATATAGGCCAGCATGGCGCGGAAGTCAGCAAACTTTTCGGCATACTGAACCGGGTCTGTCGGGTCCCCGGGGTGTTTGTTAATTAAGGAGCCTTTGCCGTGCACCACTTCATCGTGGGAAATGGGAAGAACAAAGTTCTCCGAAAAAGCATAAAAGAAAGAGAAGGTCAGACAGTCGTGATTATATTTGCGACTGAGTCCGTCCAAGTTGAAGTACTTAATGACGTCATTCATCCAACCCATGTTCCATTTAAAGTTGAAGCCAAGGCCGCCGATGTTGGTGGGCTTGCTGACCATGGGCCAGGCAGTGCTTTCTTCTGCAATCATCATGATGTCTCCGTGTTCGCGGAAAACGGATTCATTTAACTGCTTCAAAAATTCTACCGCTTCCAGATGTTCCCGACCGCCGTCTGCGTTCGGAAGCCATTCGCCATCCTTGCGTTCATAGTCTAAGTAGAGCATGGAGGCAACTGCGTCTACCCGTAAGCCGTCCACATGGAATTTTTCAAACCAGAACATGGCGTTGGAAATTAAGAAGCTGCGAACTTCATTCCGGCTGTAATCAAAGACCTTGGTGCCCCAGCCTTTGTGTTCCCCTTTGCGGGGGTCGGCGTATTCATAACAGGGCTGGCCATCAAATTCATACAGGCCGGGCGCGTCCTTCGGGAAGTGCGCGGGAACCCAGTCCAGAATAACGCCGATGCCGTTCTGGTGGCACTGGTCAATCAGGTACATAAGATCCTTCGGGGTGCCATAACGACTGGTTGCGGCATAATAACCGGTAACCTGGTATCCCCAGGAGCCGTCAAACGGATACTCCGAAAGCGGCATGAATTCAATGTGGGTGTACCCCATTTCCTTAACGTAAGGGACTAACTGGTCGGCCAAATCCCGGTAAGACAGCGGGTTCTTGTCTTCATACCGGCGCCAGGAGCCGGCGTGCACCTCATAAATGTTAACCGGTTCATTGTAAATGACGTTGGCCTTTCTTTTGGCGAGCCAGTCCTGATCTTTCCATCCGTAGCCCTCCAGTTCATAAAACTTAGAGGCAGTTCCGGGACGGGTTTCTGTGTGAAACCCGTAGGGGTCCGCCTTCATTAAGGTGGCGCCACCGGTAGTGTGGATACAATATTTATACGTGGAGAAATCCCGGATGCCGGTGGGCACTTCCGCTTCCCAAATGCCGTCTGTACTGATTCTTTCCATTGGGTTTGCAGTTTCGTCCCATTGGTTAAAGTCTCCGACAACGCTGACGGAAGCGGCGTGTGGCGCCCAAACGCGGAATACCACGGATTCGGTATCCGCTACCCGGTGGGCCCCCATGAATTCGTATGCTTTTGCATTGGTTCCCTGATGGAACAGGAATACCGGAACACTTAAATCCGGTTGATTGGTGCTTTTCATAGTATATGAACCCCAAAACTAAAATAATCCGAGAAGCCCTGCCAACCTCTTTGGGGAAAACCAACAAAAAATATTGGGGAAGCAAAGGCTATCTTTATTTAATAATAACAGATGCCTGAATGGCGTTCAAGGTAACAGATCCCGAAAAAAGAAGCAATTTTTTGCAAGAAATGAACAGGGATGTTGGCCCAGAACCCTACAGAAACCCTTGATTTGTGGCTTTCTGTCGTGTATACTTGACTGGAAAGTAGATGAAATTCTGCTCGTAGTTAAAAATTAAATTGAAAGTGAGGGAGTGAAATGGACGATAGGAGACGCACCATTTCCTCTGAGGAATCTATGATCGGCGAAGCGCTCATGCGTGTATCCAACACGCTGGAAGCACAGCGCTTGACCAAGTCCTTGGATTATCAAGAAAAGCTGAGAACAAGATCCAATATCAGACTGATCATTGCCATCATCTGCATCTGCTTGGCTTTTGGCTTGCTGGTAGTCGGCGGAATTCTTGCCTGGCTGCTGGTTTCTTATCAGGAACCATTAATGGGAGTAGTTCTTCCGTTCCTGAAGAACATGCTTAGTGGCATGAACACTATGTTTACCGCATTGACCGAAACCACCACTTACCTTCCAATCCTTATGGGTCAGGTAGTACAAATGCTTGACATGTTGCTTGACATGATGGGCGGTATTGATCTTTCCGGTCTTCTCGGTTCCCTTGACGGACTGCTTGGTGGCGGTGTTGACGGCCTTCTGAGCGGCATGGGAATTGATATGGATACCATCTCCAGCATGATGTCTAACACCATCGGTTCGGTTGCAAAGATTGCAGATGCCGGTGCTAAGATTACAGATGCTCTGGTAGATGAAAATACCGTTAATTCCGTATCCGGCGCTATTGGAGATCTGAACAAGACCATCCAGTCTCTGCTTGGCTAATTACTACGGAGAATTTTAGTAAAATGGAATGCCCCGTACTTCCCGTACGGGGCATCTGAATTTAGCCCTAACTGATCAGAGGGCTAAGCCCAGGCAAAGTCCTGGTTATTAATTAGGGAAATCCCCAGAGTAGAATTTCATATACAAAAGCGGACAGCCGCCCGGAAACATCCGGGCGGCTGTTTTACTTTTGGAAAAGGCCCTCATTACAGAGGGCCCTTTTTATGGGTGACGGGTTGTTAATGGGTAACGGACTGTTCGTCTTCTGCTACCGGAGCAGCAGGAAGAACTTCAGGTTCAGAAGATGCTGCTGTTGGAATCTTCCGCTTGGGCAGTTCGTTTTCTACAATGTGGTTAATGTCTGCTTCTGCGCTGGCCTTGACGTCGGCGGCAGATGGCTGCGGTTGTACCGGCGGTTGTGCCGGCGGTGCCGCTTGAACCGGTTCCTCTAAATTGATGAACTGGAACGGGGTTGCCGGGGTGTCCGGGATTGCTGTCGGGTCAGCGGGGACAGAGAACGGTTCAACGGCGGCTTCCGCCTCCGCTGCCGCCGCTTCTGCAGCTGCCGCTTCGTCTGCGGCCAGCTGGGCCGCTTTCTTTGCCCGGGCGGCCTC
The DNA here is from genome assembly GCA_963600825.1 of Bacteroidaceae bacterium. Classification (GTDB taxonomy): domain Bacteria; phylum Bacillota; class Clostridia; order Oscillospirales; family Acutalibacteraceae; genus RUG420. Next base: position 16,815 of record CAVCCW010000008.1, read on the forward strand.
CTTGGCTGCCTGGCGCTCTGCCTTTTTGGCTTCACGCTGTTCTTTGCGGGCTGCGGTCTTTTGGTTAATGGCTTCCTTGCCGGAATGCATCTTTTGGTTCAACTTGTTGCTCAGGCTTTCCTGTTCCCGGCGGAGTGCTTCGGCAGCCATGGCCTCGGCTTCCGAGGTGGGCTCGGAAAAGTCTTCCTGTTCCGGCAGACGTTCGGCCATTTCGTTCAGATTGGCCTCCGCCTGGGCACGAAAGCGGTTTTTAAATTTTTGGCGCTTCTTATATTCTGCGGATTTCCGTTTATTGAAGAAGCGTAATCCGAGGATTGTTAAGACCGCTAACAGAATCAGGACGCCGAAGATAATCAGCAGAATAACCCACCATTTTACTTTTGCATGGTAAGAAGCTTCTCCAGTCTGGTCAATGGAGTCCATGACTTCCTGTAAGTTGTACCGTACTTCTACCGTTTTGCTCAGGCTAAGAGCACCAATCCCGGATAATTCCAGAGCCGGTTCCAATGCCTGGTTGATTGCTTTCTTGGTAGAACGGGAGTAGTTAACCGTATTCAAACTTTGTGCAGCGGTAATCAGACGTGTCATGTCAGAGCGGTAATCCTCTACCATGGACAGATAATCTGCCAAGGCTTTTGGATAATCCGTTTCAATTACACTGAAGCCGCTGTCAATTAAAGTTTCCCAGTCCGTCTGCATGTCACGGTATCCGCCGCACAGGTCTGTTTCTGTAAAGCTGATCATGGCGCGGCCGGCATCTTTCAGCGCTTTGATGTTGGCACTTTTGAAGATGGCGGAGGAGCTTTTAGAGGTTTCGTAAAGGATCATACCGGCTCCGGCTTTCAGTGCAGAAGTGGTAAAGTCCTTTGCTTTTGTCTTGTTGGTCTTATCTTTATAAGTGGCAGCAACGTGACAAACCGGGGAATCATTTTCCTGCAGGAAAGTGCTGATGGCGGAAGGATCTGTGGCGCCGCCGATAATGATGGTGTCGCAGGCATCTGCGCTGCGGGCCAGATTGTTAATGGCGTCCGCATATTCCCAACCGTTTGCAATGAAGAGCATGCAATGGTCCTTGGTCTCCTGAATGGCTTCTTCCAAAGAGGCTACCGTTGTTTTGGTAGTAGAACTCTGGCTGCCACCGCGGCCCTGCCGCAGGTAAAAGTTGGTTTGTAACTCGCTTAAGGAATAGGAAGAAACATTTCCGCTGGCGGAAGAACCGCTGTCTCTGGCAATCAGCATCCGGTCCAGGGTTTCATCTTCCATTAAAACCAGCTGGCTGTCTTTGGTCTGCTGCACAGAAACAGAAATGATGTCCACGCCCATTTCAATGCTGGCTTCCAGGGCTACCAGGGAGTCCTCTGGGTAATTGCGGTAATCGCCGCTTTTGGCAACACTGAGAACGCGACCGTTCGGATTGCTGAAACTGGCGGTAATTTCCGTAACGGGGGAAGTATCCTCTTCGCTGTCAGAACTGCTGGAGTCTGAACTATCAGAGCTGGAACTGCTACCGGAAGAGGAAGAGTCTGACGACACAGCAAAGGCCGGGAAAGTACAGGTCAGCAGCAAGAGCAGTGCTATCAGGACAGCAACGGCTTTCTTATGTTGGATCATACTAAGATCTCCTTTACGTTCTTAAGAAGCTGAGGGCAAGAGCGCCTTTTCCTCCGTGGGCTGCAATAACGCAACCGCATTCGGACAGCACAACTTCTTTGAAATGATATTCTTCTTTTAAAACGGAAACCACCTTTTCCAAAGTGGATTCCGGAACCAATACGGAGGAAACGCAGGCCAGCGAATCATCATAACTTCCGGCTTCCGCAATCCGGTCGGCCAGGTAAGCCAGATACGCCTTTTCATCAGAGCCGCGGAACTTCTTAATAACTTCCATTTTGCCGTCTACCATGTCAATGCAAGGCTTCAGCTTCAGCAGGTTGGCGCCAAAGGCTTCTACAGCGGAGCAGCGGCCGCCATGCTTCAGGAATTCCAAAGAGGTAATGACAAAGGTCTTGTCCACTCTGGCGATATAGTCCTGAATTCCTTTCAAAAGTTCTTCTTCTGTTGCACCGGAAGCAAGTAAATTGCAGGCTTTGTAAACGACCACAGCGGTACCGACGGAAAGTGCTTTGGAGTCAATGACGTGTACGGTGCCTTTTTCTTTCAGGTCATCTGCGGCAATGCAGGCGTTCTGATAGGTGCAGGAAGCGCCGGAACTAAAGGCAATATGAATAACGGCTTTTCCTTCATCCAGGTAAGCACCGAAAAAATCCGCATATTCTGCAACGGCAACGGCAGAGGTGGTTGGTAAAATCTTCTTTTGACGGTAGGTGTCCATAATAAACTGGTTGGTGATGGATTGGCCGTCTTTATAATCTTTTCCGTCCAAATTAACGTGGAGCGGGATAATACCAATACCGTATGCCGCAGCTTTGTCCGGGGCAATGTCAGTTGGCGAGTCAGTGGTAATAACAAGGTTACTCATAAATAAAAAAGGTCCTTTCGCGTAAAGTGTTTGCTAGATGTTGAAATCTAATTCTACCGGGCAGTGATCTGACCCTAAGATTTCCGGATGGATTTTGGCATCCGCAATTTTATCTTTGGCGGAATTGGAAACCACGAAGTAGTCTATGCGCCATCCTGCATTGTTCTGCCGTGCCTTGGCACGGTAGGACCACCAGGAATAGGCACCGGTAACATCCGGATATTTATAACGGAAGGAGTCGGTAAAACCGGCGTCCAACAGTTCGGAAAATTTACTGCGCTCTTCATCAGAAAAGCCGGGGTGCCCGACATTGGGCTTGGGATTTTTCAGGTCTATTTCCTGATGTGCCACATTAAGGTCCCCACAATAGGTAACTGGCTTGTCTTTGGACAAAGAGCAGAGGTAGTCACGCAATTTGTCTTCAAAGCGAAGGCGGTAATCTATGCGGCGTAGTTCATCCTGCGCATTGGGAACATAGGCGGTAACAAAGAAGTACTCCGGAAATTCCAGAGTAATAACTCGCCCTTCACAATCATGTTCCGGACTGTCCAGCCCGTAAAAGACAGCAAGGGGTTCTTCTTTGGTAAAGACGGCAGTGCCGGAATAGCCTTTCTTTTCAGCATAATTCCAGTACTGGTGGTATCCGGGCAAATCCAGTTCTAATTGGCCGGCCTGCAGCTTGGTCTCCTGCAGGGCAAACACGTCGGCGTCCAGTGCCCGAAAGCTTTCCAAGAAGCCTTTTTTGACGCAGGCACGAATGCCGTTGACGTTCCAGGAAATCAGTTTTTTCATGGTGGGGATTCCTTTAGTGCTCTTTAGTGCTTATATTTGGTATTCCATTCGGTTTGGAAGTCTTTGTAATTGGTATAGTAATGGAAGCCGCCGTCAGCGTCGGTAAAGAAGTAATAGTCCGAGGTGGTGCTGGGGTTCAGTGCTGCAGCAATGGCTTCCGAACCGGGGTTGCCGACCGGACCAATAGGCAGGCCGGTCCGCTTGTAGGTGTAACTGTCATTGGTGCAATAGTTGCCGAACAGGGTGTTGTAGTCATAGGTGTCCGGCGCGGCTTCGTTACAAGAGGTAATGTAAGTTTTCATTTTTTGCTCTATATATTGGCGAGTTACGTCACTTCCCAAGTAAGGGAAAGATGAAGATTGCAAGCGGTTATGGAAGACGGAAGCTACGTGTGGCATTTCAGAAGCAACGCTGCATTCTGCCTGAATAACAGAGGCAAAGGTCAGTAGCTGGTCTATGCTGATGCCAAGGGCTTCTGCCTGAGACAGGGTATCTGTGCCAAGCTTGGATTGGGTATTCTTCAGGAATCGGGCCAAAACGCTGGAAACACTTTCATTTTTATAAAATTCATAAGTGTCCGGGAATAAATATCCTTCCAGTGCAAAGACGCGCCCGTCCTGTGCTGTGCCACTGAGGAGTTCTTCATAGCCTTCCGGAATGGTTTTGCAGGCGTCCATGAAATCGGAGGCGCTGCAGACCCCGTTTGTTTCTAACAAAGAAGCATATTGGGTAACGGTATATCCTTCCGGGAAGGTGATGGTAACCGTATTGGGTTCAGCGGGCTCTTCTTCCTTTCCACAGGCGCAGGCAAAAAGCGTAACCGCCAGTAGACAAAGGGCTAAGATAAGGGAACAAAAACGTTTCATAGGAGTTTGGTTCCTTTCATTGAAGTAGGGCTAGTGCGGACTAAACCACTGTCCATTCTACCTTAAAGCAAGGGAAATTGGTAGCAAAACCAGTGGAAATTCAAAGTTTGGCAACATTCTGCAAAAAAACGAAAAAGCCCGCAGGGCACAGGAAGTGACATGCGGGTTTTCATTTCAGAGTAAGGTAAGGGAACAGGTGCGGTTACCGGTTCATGTTCTGCATGGATTGCGCATCCAGCATCATTTGGGACGGATCACCGAACTTGTCCTTGAAGCCTTTAGAGAAGCGGCCTTTCATTTTGTGGAAAGCAGATTCTTTGTATGGCTTCGGGTTTTGGTATTTCTTAATGGCTCTTTGGCCGGCGCCCTTTCTTAAGAAGGCAACAATTTCCTTTACAGCAGGACCAAGGTCTTCGTCCAGCCAGCTTTCAGCGGCTTCTTCCACTGCCGGATCCTTTGCCATGTTCATGCCAAGGATGGTAACGGCAACCAGAGACTGGGTGTCTTTTTCGCCTTCTTCGTAGTAGCTGTTTAAGGTCTTGAAGATCTTTTTCAGGGTCTGGCGATCATTCTTCTTAATGGTTTCCAGAATCAGCGGGTTGGCGTTGACTTCAAAATATTCTTCGGCCAAAAATTCACCGTATTCTTCCATGTTTTCCTGCGCCAGACCAACCAGCTGCGGGAAGATAACTTCCATGCGGTAAGCAAGGTGGATGGCATCATAGGCGGGCGAGTCAGCTTTTTGCTTTTTGCTCTTCTTTGGTGCGTTCTGCGGTTGGGCAACCGGTTTATTGTCCTGCTTTTTGCCATTGCCGGCAGCTTTCTTGTCCGTGGTGGCAACAGAAACCACTTCCACGCCAAAGAAGGAGGCAATGCTGTCTGCTACGTCGGCAGCAGTGGAAAGGGTATCTTTGTTGGTCCAGGATTCACTTTCCGGTTCAAACAGGGTACGGGAAATTTCCTTTTCCTTGTCGTCTTTGGTGCCGGAAACGGTAATGACAATATCTTCAAAAGTAATGCAAAGAGAGCCGCGTTCTCCTTGATAAACAGCCTGAGTATCTGAGGACTCTTCTGCAGACAGGGAAAGCCCTGCAGCAGACAGCGTGCCGTCCAGTGCTTTCAGGAGTGCGTCTTTTGCAACGTTCTTTTCAACCATGGTATTCCTCCGTACGTATAACAGGTTACAAATCAGGGTAATTTTAGCATATCTGCCGGTCTTTGTCATTAAGATTTTCAATTGATAAGCTATGGGCGGTGTGATAAGATAGTCAAAGCATTAAAGGAGGTATTAATTGGTATGGAAAATGTCTTAATCCTCTTCGGCGGCGTTTCCAGTGAACACGATGTTTCTGTTGTGTCTGCCGCATCCGTTATTTCCAATCTGAAAGCAGACCGTTACAACCTGTTTTTGATGGGAATTACGAAAGAGGGCGAATGGTATCTTTATGAGGACGCAGTGGACCTGCTGCCGGAAGATCGTTGGGTGAATTCGGAGAAAAAGACGACGGCTTTTGTTTCTCCGGACCGAAGCATTCACGGAATTACGGTGCTGCGGGAAAATGGAGCGGAGAACATTCGGATAGACGTTGCTTTTCCGGTATTACACGGAAAGAACGGAGAAGACGGCACCATCCAGGGCCTGCTCCAGTTGGCCGGCATTCCTTTTGTAGGATGTGACATGACCTCCTCTGCCGTATCTATGGATAAAATTTTTACCAATATGGTAGCAGACCGTGTACAGATTCCGCAGGCGGACTGGGACTATCTGACAGAGTATGAATATAAGAATGGGTTAAAGGGCCTGGATGACATTGAACGGACCCTGGCGTATCCTATTTTTGTAAAGCCATCCAATGCCGGATCTTCTGTCGGTATTACCAAGGCCCACAACAGGGAAGAACTGGAAAGTGCCTTGCAACTGGCATTGCAGCATGACAGCCGCGTGCTGTTTGAAGCCTTTATAGATGGCTTTGAAGTAGAATGCTCCATTCTTGGAAATGATGACCTGCAAAACGGCGTGGTTGGGCAGATTACCCCGGCCAACGAATTCTATGACTATAACGCCAAATATGATAACGCTGCCAGCCTTCTGCATATTCCGGCACTGGTTCCGGAAGAAACCCGTAAGGAAGTGGCTGCACAGGCAAAGAAAGTCTTTAAGGCCCTGGGCTGCACCGGCTTCTCCAGAGTAGACTTCTTTGTAACCAAGAAGGACGGCAAAGTTTTGTTTAATGAAATCAACACTATTCCGGGCTTTACCAGCATCAGCATGTATCCGAAAATGATGGAAGCGGCCGGCCTGCCGTATTCGGACCTGTTAGACCGCTTATTGCAGCTTGCGCAGGAGAAATGGAGCTAACCCATGACGGAGTCCAAAGAACGCCGTTTCCAAATCAGGTTATACAACGTACATGAAACCGGTGGAGAAACAGACACAGATGATGTGCTTCTGTTCGGCCATCTCGGGTATCATGCCGGCCGTTACATTATTGAATATGATGATGAAGACGGCATCCTTGCCGGGTGTAGAACCCGCGTCCACGTAACGGAACCAGACCGTGTTACTATTTGCCGGACCGGTTCCATGAACACAGAAATGACTATGGAGGAAGGGGTTCGCCATTTGTGCCATTACAATACCCCATATGGCACAGTCATGATGGGAATCTACGCTTCGGAAGTGCACTCAGACATGAGCGCTTTCGGCGGTACCCTTTCCCTAACCTACACTTTAGATTTTAATGGCGAGCTGGTATCCACCAATCAGCTTCGTATTACCGTAAAGGAGATCTTCTAATGTCCAAAACCGTACGTCTGGCCAAAGAACAGCTGCATGGCGCGCTGACAGATGCCATTTGCAAATTACAAGCGGAAGGAACCCTTCCGGCGGGCCAGTTGGCCCCTTTCCAAATTGAAGTTCCCGCCAATAAAGACAACGGTGACTTTTCTGCCAACGTTGCCATGGTAAACGGCAGACTGTTCCGGATGGCGCCGCGGCAGGCGGCTTCCCTGATTGCAGAGGCCCTGCAACTGGAGGGAACCTACTTTGCAAAAGCAGAGGTTGCCGGACCCGGCTTCATGAACTTCTTCTTAAATGATCAATATTATGCAGACATTCTGCTTGAAATTACAGAGTCCGGCAACGCCTATGGCCGGTCGGACTTTGGCGCAGGCAAACGGGTGCTGGTAGAGTTCGTCTCCGCCAATCCGACCGGGCCGATGCACATGGGAAACGCCCGCGGCGGCGCCCTGGGTGACTGTCTGGCTGCCGTCCTGGACTACGCCGGGTACTACGTAGAACGGGAGTTTTACATTAATGACGCCGGCAACCAGATTGACAAGTTTGCCCTTTCTCTGGATGTTCGTTATCAGCAGCACTTCCTTGGGGAAGAGGCGGTAGAACTGCCGGAAGATTCCTATCACGGAGAAGATATTCGTGTTCTGGCAGAAGCCTTTATTGCAGAAACCGGGGACAAGTACAAAGATGCTTCCACGGAAGAGCGCCGTGCCGCTTTGGTAGACTTTGCTCTGCCAAAGAATATTCAGGCCATGCACGCAGCCATGGAAAAATACCGTATTCACTATGACACCTGGTTTAAAGAAAGCACCCTGCATGAAAGCGGTGCCGTAAAGGATGTCATTCAAAAGCTGACCGAAAAGGGCCTGACCTATGAACAGGACGGCGCCCTTTGGTATAAGAACAAAGAAATCCAGACAGAAATCCTGCAGAAGCAGGGCAAGAGTCAGGAAGACATTGATAAGCTGGATCTGAAGGATGACGTTCTGGTTCGTCAGAACGGGAATCCAACCTACTTTGCAGCCGATATTGCGTATCATTACAACAAATTGGTAACTCGCAACTTTGACAAGGCCATTGATATTTGGGGTGCAGATCACCACGGTCATGTAGCTCGTATGAAGGGTGCATTAGAAGCATTGGGCGTTGGCGGAGACCGACTGGATGTTGTACTGATGCAGTTGGTACGGATGACCCGCAACGGCGAAGTGGTTCGTATGTCTAAGCGGACCGGAAAAGCCATTACTTTAGTAGACCTGCTGGAAGAAATTCCGATTGACGCAACCCGTTTCCTCTTTAATATGCGGGAAGCCGGAAGTCAGATGGACTTTGACCTGGACCTGGCGGTAGAACAGTCCAGCCAGAACCCGGTTTATTATTGCCAATATGCGCATGCCCGTATTTGCAGTATCCTTCGTAAACTTGCTGCAGAAGGCAAGACACCGGAAGTTGCTACTGCTGCAGAGCTGGAATTGCTGAAAGAACCGGAAGAGCGGGACTTAATTCGTCATCTGTCTAATCTGGAAGACGAAATTATCATGGCTGCCAAGGCCTATGATCCGGCCCGGATTACACGGTATGCCATTACGCTGGCCAACCTGTTCCATAAGTTCTACAATGCTTGCCGTGTCAACACGGAAGACGAAGCGCTCAGCCGTGCACGTTTATATCTTTGCATGTGCGTTAAGAATACATTGGCAAATGTGCTGACCATGCTGAAAATCAGTGTGCCGGAGCATATGTAAAAACGGAACAACTAAGCAAAACCAACAAAAAAGGGCTTTCCTGTTTGGAAGGCCCTTTTTGACTTTCTACTGCCGAAGGCGTAAAGCCATGTGATACAATAGATGTGCTATTTGTGACAACAGGGAAAGGCTTTGTTGTTGCAAGGACGTATAAGTGAATGAATAGGAGGAACTCCCATGGCAAAAAGTTATGTCATTCTGAAGGATGCTCCGGAGCTGGATTATTCCCATGACTTTGTAGCACTTCCGAAGAATTACGGCACCTATGACTACTTCAACAGAGAAGATGTCAAGGCAATTCGTGAAACCGTTTTTGCTGCACTGGACGACCTGAATGAACGGACCCAGTTTGCAGAAGAAATGGCAAAATATGAAAAGGTTATCATTAAACCGAATCTGGTAGACGTATACCACAACTCCGGTTTCTATGATAAGGATGGAAAAACTGACTTCCCGGAGACCACAGACCCGCGTGTATTTGAAGCGGTGGTTAACTGGGTGAAGGATTACAACCCCAATATTATTATTGCGGAATCCTCCGGTAAACCATTCCCGGCTGCGGCCTCCTTTAAAATTGCGCATTATGACTACATCGCAAAATATTACAACACCGACCTGGTTCCGCTGGAACGCCGCCCGGTAGTACGGTACATGCTGCCGAAGGCCAAGGTTATGAAGGAAATCCTGATTCCGGATACCTTTGATGACATTGTAAAGGGTAAGGCTTTCTACATTTCCGTACCAAAGATGAAAACCAACATTTATACCGGTGTTACTCTGGGCTTCAAGAACGCCATGGGTACTATTCCGTACTTCCTGCGGGAACGGAACCACACCCACGACATCAACGGAAAACTGGCCGATATGCTGTACCTGTTCAAGCCGAACCTGACCGTTATTGACGGTATTATCGGCGGCGAAGGAAATACCCCGGCTCCGGTTGACCCGGTAGATGTTCACATGATTGTAGCTTCTAACCAGTCGGTAGAAGCAGACCGGATTACCACCTACATGATGGGATTCAATCCGGATGAAAATAAGCTGATTCAGGAAGCAGACATCCGTGGCTTCGGAGATCCTGACGTAGAAATTGTCGGCAACGTACGCGTTACCCCGTTCCGTCCGGCGTGCCCGTCCTTAATGCGCGGAGAATTGCATGAAAAGTTCCCGGCTATTGTAGCCGTTGCAGGACATACTCTTTCTGGTGCTCCGGAAATTACGGATCCGAACAACGTTACACCGGATCAGGCCTTTGCCCTGGAACAGGCCTGCGTTGGCGGCTGCCTTTCCTCTATTGGTATGGGCTTTGCTTCCGGCCTTTACGGACCGGCTGCACCGAAGAATCCGGAACTCATTGTAGTAGAAGGACACGGTGTTCCAATTAACGGTCAGCGTTACTGGTTTGACTGCAATGGTAAGCCATACACCAAAGAAGACATCCAGAATTCCGGCAAGCGGATTATGGTTATGGGTAAATGCTGTGGTCAGGATATGCTGGACATTGCTGATTATCCAATTCGCGGCTGCTGTGACCCAGCTGAGTGTCTGAATGCTGCTTGCAATGCACTTGGTATTGTTAACCCACAGCTGCGTCCGCATCGGAATACCAGCTTGGTTCCGATTGCCGTTCCAATGCTGGTAGGAACCATGGTATATCGTGCCAAGTGGATTCTGCAGGGTAAGGCAGTAGACGTACCTCGCGCACATGAAGACAAGATCTTTGAATTGCCGCCTCTGTCTGCAGAAGATGCCAAGAAAGATTATATTTCCTGGCCAATTCCGTCTCTGACCACCAAACAGAAGATTTCCAGCATTGCAGATATGTTGAACTTTGCCGGATCTCTCACCGGTATACCGGGCGCCATCAAATATTACACGCCAAAGAAATAAGGCTGCAGGCCCTGGTAACAGGAAATCGGTCTTAAAACGGCAAAAAAGTAAAATCTGCAATTAAAAAAGCAACCATCTGCAAAAAAGCGGATGGTTGCTTTGTTTTGTTTGGCTTTGTTTAGGTCCGGGAAAGGGACTTTGCTTTTCCGAAACTTATTTTTCCGGGAAGAAAGCAGCATGAACAGCGGTAACTGCTTTGTCAGCATCCTTTTCGTCTACCAGAACGGAAATCTTGATTTCGCTGGTGGAGATCATCTGGATGTTAATGTCAGCGCTGTACAGAGCTTCAAACATAGTGGCTGCTGTACCCGGGTGGGTTTCCATGCCGGCACCAACAACGGATACCTTGGCAACAGAGCAGTCAATGATAATGTTGCTGTCTTCCAGATCAAAGGCATCCAGAATGGCGGCTTTGGCGGTTTCTGCATCTGCGGCCGGAACGGTGAAGGTAATGTCCTTGGTATTGTCTCTGCCGACGGATTGCAGGATGATGTCTACGTTAATATTCTTGGCTGCCAGCTTAGAAAACAGCTTGAATGCAACACCTGGGGTATCCGGCAGTGCAATAACGGAGATACGGGCAGTATCTTTATCTCTGGTAACGCCTCTGATCAGCATTTTTTCCATTTTAGTTGCCTCCTTAACAATGGTTCCCGGTACTCTTTCCATACTGGAAAGGACTTCCAACGGGACGTTATATTTCTTGGCCATTTCTACAGAACGGTTATTCAGAACTTGTGCACCAAGGGTGGCCAGTTCCAGCATTTCATCATAGGTGATTTCCTGCAGCATTTTGGCACCTGGTACTTTCCGCGGGTCGGCGGTATAAACACCACGTACGTCTGTGAAAATCTGGCATTTGTCTGCGTGCAGATCGGCAGCCAGTGCAACGGCGGAGGTATCAGAACCGCCGCGGCCTAATGTGGTAATGTCATCATATTTGTTGATGCCCTGGAATCCGGCAACAACGACTACTTTGTGGGTATCCAGTTCCTTGCGAACGCGTTCGGTATTCATTTTCTTAATACGGGCGCTCTTGTAAGTGGAGCTGGTGTTAAATCCGGCCTGCCATCCAAGCAAGGAGATGGACGGAACACCCAGTTTGTCAATTGCCATGGCAAGCAGGGCAATGGAGATCTGTTCGCCGGCGGAAAGGAGCATGTCCATTTCCCGGGCAGATGGTTTTTCGGAAATTTCAGCGGCCTTTTCAATGAGGTCGTCGGTGGTGTCGCCCTGGGCGGAAACGACAACAACTACGTCATTGCCTTCCCGATACGTGTCGGCAACAATAGAGGCTACGTTTCTTACTCTGTCGGCATTGGCTACGGAAGAACCGCCGAATTTCTGAACGATAAGAGCCATAAAAGGTCCTCCTTCTGGTTGATTTTGCTAAAGGATATTTTGCAACAGCAGAGTGCTGAAAATAGTATAAAAAGCTGTTCCTTAGGAACTCAGCAGTGAGCCATGCGGATGATGGCAAGTGGCTGCGGCAGGTTGTTTTCTGCCAGCGTCTGAAGCAGGTCTGCTTTGGAAATAGGTTGCGTTAAGAAGGCTGTTTCGTCTTCTGCCCCCGGGCGATGCAGCATTTGTACTTTGCCCAAGGCGCCGCAGTCTACACTGCCCGGCAGGCGGACATAGTAAATCATTGGCAATGTGTAGCAGTCTGCAATGACGTTCTCTTTTGCCGGGCCCCAACCAATGGGACGACGGCGGTCCTTGTGGTTGACGCAGTCAATGACGTCGGCAACACAAGCACTGGCGGTCGGCAGCTTGCCGGCGCCTTGGCCGTAAAAGAGGGTGTCTCCGACGTTGGAGCCGGTAACAGCAACTGCGTTATAAACACCGTCTACTTTGGCCAGCATGCTTTCTTTATGAATGAAGGCCGGGGAAACCTGTACCTGCAGTTTGCCGTCTTCCAACTGTTCGGCAGTGCCGATCAGTTTAATGACGCAATCTGCATCTTCGGCATAGGCAACGTCTTCTGCTGTAATTTTGGAAATGCCTTCTGTAACAATGTCCTTCGGGTCTACATAGGAGCCGAAGCTTAAAGAGGACAGAATGGAAATTTTGCGGCAGGCGTCAATGCCTTCAATATCGGCTGTGGGATCTGCTTCTGCGTATCCGTTTGCCTGCGCGGTCTGAAGGGCTTCTGCAAAAGAAACACCTTCTTGAATCATCTTGGTTAAGATGAAATTGGTTGTGCCGTTCAGGATGCCGTTAATTTTTAAAATAGTGTTCCCTGCCAGACAGATGGACAGTGGCCGAATAATCGGAATGCCACCGCCGACAGAGGCTTCAAATAAGTAGTTAACGTTCTTTTCTTCTGCCAGTTTCAAAAGCTCCAGGCCTTTGGTGGCAACCAGCTCCTTGTTGGATGTAACCACGTGCTTTCCGGCAGCCAGACAACGATAGGTAAAATCAAAAGCAGGGTTGGTTCCGCCCATGGCTTCAACCACAACCCCTACGCTGTCGTCTTCTAAAATGTCTTCAAACCGTTTGGTCAGGATGGCTTCGTGCGGGTCTCCCGGGAAGTCTCTGAGATCCAAAATATGGGCCAGATGCAGGTCTTCTGCGCAATGGTGAACCTCTTTTTTGTCAATGATTTCTACCACGCCGGAACCAACCGTACCATAACCCAAAACAGCTATATTCACGAGACGTCCTCCTTTGAATAGGTTGTAGCATATCTTACCATAGCGGTTCCCCAAAATAAAGGGATTTTCTCTGCCGTTTTTGCTTTTTCTTTTTCTTTTTTATGGTATAGTATATCCGTTAAATTAGGAGGTTTCTGTCATGATTATTATTTCTCCCTCTGTTTTGTCGTGCGATTACGCCAAAATGGGACAGGAAGTAGAACGCATGGAGGCCGGCGGCGCGCAGTGGATCCACTATGATGTTATGGACGGCCACTTCGTTCCGAATCTGACCATTGGCGTGGAAATTGTCCGCGCTTTAAAGAAACATCAAAAAGGTGTGGCAGATGTACACCTTATGATTACAGATCCGTTAGACTACGTGGAAGCGTTTGCCAAAGCAGGCGCGGACGTTATTACGTTCCACCTGGAGGCAGATTCGGACGTGGAGGCCACCATAGCGGCCATCCGCGCGGCCGGCGCAAAGCCTGCGCTTGCCATTAAGCCGAAGACCCCGGCAGAAGCAGTTTTCCCGTATCTGGATGCAGTAGATATGGTATTGGTTATGACTGTAGAGCCGGGCTTCGGCGGGCAAAGCTTCATGTATGACTGCATGCCGAAGGTGCGTGCGGTTCGGGAAGAGGCAAATCGCAGAGGAAAAACAGACTTACTGATTCAGGTAGACGGCGGCATTAACGAAGATACCGTAGTAGATGCTGCAGCGGCAGGAGCCAATGTCATTGTATCCGGGTCCACCATCTTCAAGGCGCCGGATGCAGAACAGATGATCCACTCCTTAATTGCCAAGGCAGAAGCGGCTTATCAGGGCTAAGGAGCAGAAAAATGGAATGTTATTTTGACAACAGCGCCACAACCCAGCCGTTGCCGGAAGTGGCGGAGGCCATGTTGCCGGTGCTGACCACCTTTTACGGAAATCCGTCTTCCCTGCACAAAATAGGGGACGAAGCGGATGCGCTCTTGGAAAAGGCTCGCAAACAGCTGGCCAAAGCCATGAACTGCACGCCGGCAGAAATTTATTTCACCGGCGGCGGGACAGAAAGCAACAATATTGCCATCTTTGGCGCCACCGGAGCGTTAAAGCGCCGGGGCAACCGCATTGTTACCACCTGCCTGGAGCATCCCAGCGTGGAAGAACCCATGAAGCGCCTGGAAGAACAGGGCTTTGAAGTGGTTCGCCTTCCGGTAGATGCGCAGGGCCGCGTGCGGGAAGAAGATCTGTTTCAGGCAGTTACCAAGGACACCATCCTGGTCAGCCTGATGTATGTCAATAATGAAGTCGGCAGCATTCAGCCAATTAAGGCGGCCCGCGCAGCGGTGGACCAAGCCGGTGCCCCGGCCTATATTCACTGTGACGCAGTACAGGCCTTCGGTAAGCTGCCTATTAATCCGAAAGAACTTGGCGTGGATATGATCAGCGTCAGCTCCCATAAAATTCACGGGCCAAAGGGCGTAGGAGCTCTTTACGTAAAGAAGGGTATCCGCTTAACGCCGTACATTTTAGGCGGTGGACAGGAAAACGGAATTCGCTCCGGAACCCAGGCCATGCCGGCCATTGTCGGCTTTGGCACAGCGGCGGCCGCCATTGGTAACCCGCTGAAGCATTTGGCGGCAGTACGGACCCTACGGGATTCCCTGACAGAGCGTTTAACCGCTCTTGGCGGAGTAGAATTTAACTCCGGCCCAGATGCGCTGCCTTTCGTTTTGAATCTTTCCCTGACCGGAATTCCCTCTGAAGTATTACGGAATTTCCTGTCTTCCAAAGGCGTTTATGTTTCCACAGGTTCTGCGTGTTCCAAAGGGCACCGCAGTCCGGTACTGACGGCCATGGAGCTGCCACCGGAGCGGATTGATTCCGCTGTCCGCATCAGCTTTTCCCGTTTTAATACCATGGAAGAAACAGACTATTTATATCAATGTCTTGCCGAAGCACAGCAAACGCTGCGCAAAAAATCCTGAACACACAAGGAGTATTCATGAAAGAAATCATTTTGATTAAAAACGGCGAGTTAGCCCTGAAAGGCTTAAACCGCCGCACTTTTGAGGACTGCCTGATTAAAAATCTGAAACGCCGTCTGGCACCGCTGGGCAACTTCCAGATCAGCATTGCACAGTCCACCATTACAGTAGAACCCATGGAAGAGTATATTGACATGGACGCGGCGGCAGACGTGGTTTCCAAAGTCTTTGGCATTGCCGGCTACTCCAGAGCAGCAGCCGTGCCAAAGGACATGCAGACCATTGTCCGTGCGGCGGCAGAGTACCTGAAACCGGAATTGGACCGGATTTCCACGTTCAAAGTAGAATCCAAGCGTTCGGACAAACATTTCCCATTGAAGTCTCCGGAAATTTCCAGAGAAGTGGGCGGCTACCTGTTGAAGAACAATCCGCATTTGACGGTAGATGTACATAATCCGGACGTAGTGGTAAATGTAGAAGTTCGGGAAAAATATGCCTTTATTCACGGTAATCAGCAGAAGGGCGCCGGCGGTATGCCGGTTGGCACTGCCGGAAAGGCAGCTATTCTGATTTCCGGCGGCATTGACAGCCCGGTTGCGGCCTATATGATGGCAAAGCGCGGCGTGGTTCTGACCGGTATTCACTTTGCCAGTCCCCCTTACACCAGTGACCGCGCAGAGCAAAAAGTCCATGAACTCATGGAAGAAGTGGCAGCCTATGCCGGGCGCATGAATCTGTTTGTGGTGAACTTTACGGAAATCCAGGAGCAGATTAAAGATCATTGTCCGGAGGACCTGTTTACCATTATCATGCGCCGTATGATGATGCGCTGCGCTGAACGGATTGCCCGCAACCAGGGCTGTGGCGCCCTGATTACCGGCGAAAGCCTTGGGCAGGTTGCCAGCCAGACTCTGGACGCCATTCAATGTACAGATGCAGTAGCAGGCCTGCCTATTTTCCGGCCGGTTATCGGTATGGACAAGAATGAAATTGTGGCCATTTCCCGTCAGATTGGTACCTTTGACACATCCATCCAGCCTTATGAAGACTGCTGTACCGTTTTTACCCCGAAGCACCCGCGTTTACACCCCGGTCTGGAAACCCTGGAAAAAGCAGAGCAGGCTCTGGATATGGACGCTTTGGTGGAACGTGCCGTTAAGAATACCCGTTTGGTGGTTATTGAGCGGGAAGACTAAAGATATACAAGCGCCTTTTCATTATGGTATAATCTAGGGAACTTGCGGGAAGGAGCAACCTCATGAAAACGCCGAAAGAACAGGCAGTGGCTCTTCTGAAAGAAACCGGAAAAACGGTGGCTTTGGCAGAGTCCTGTACGGGTGGTTTACTGGCGGCGTCTGTAACGGACGTGCCGGGCGCATCCACTGTCTTTGAATGCGGTGTGGTTACCTATTCGGCCCGCATGAAAGAATCCCTATTACACATTGACCCTATTCTGATTTCCACCTATGGGGTAGTCAGCCGGGAAACGGCTGCCGCCATGGCCTGTGGCGCGCGGCGCCTTGGTCTCGCTGACTACGGAATCGGCATTACCGGTGTGGCCGGTCCCGGACCGGATGGTGTTCATCCGGAAGGAGACATCTACGTTGCCGTGGCAAACGGTACGCATGTTGTGGTCCGGCACCTGCAGACCGGCACTAAAAATCAAAGGGAGGCAAACCGGCACGCAGCCGCAGACGCCGCCCTGCAATTACTCATTGCGGAGGTTACTCATGGATGATAAGTTATTTCAGGAACTGGAAGACTTTGACGTGGACCAGATTCTGTCTGAAATAAAAAAAGAAGTCCATAATGAAATTGAAGTAGACAAAGAAACTGTCTTAGAGGAAGAAACACCTTCAGAAGAGCCTGCCCCGGAACAGGAAGGTTCTGATCAGCAAGCGGAAGGAAAAATCAGCTTTTCGTTCTTTACAGATCCTCTTCCGGAACAGGAGGAAGAGCTTCCGCCAGATACCTTAGAGCCCTATGTGGAAGAGGCGGAAACAGAGACAGACAGCTTTGATACAAACGAACCGGTTGTTTCAGAAAAGACCAACATCTTTATGGAATTATTCCTGCCGGTGGTAGGAGATTCCGCCGGGAAACTGGTTCGCAAGGGGATTGTCTGGATTTGCTTAGCCATTATTTTAGCCAGTACGGTTTGGCTTTTAGTGGTCGGCGGCACTTCCAGCAAAACAGTGGCAGAGCCACAAAGCAACGTGGCCGTAATTTTGACGGACGCGCCAAGTACAAATCTTAAGGAGGGAATGGAACTTGTCAGATAACAAGACACCGGATTTCGGACAGTTTATGTCCTCTGGCACCCCGATCAATCCTTCGGAAGTGCCGGAAAAAGAAACCTTTAACTACATGAATGCCATGCAGAGCATGTTCCGTGCCATGAACCAAGGAGAACAGGCACAGGAAGAAGTGCCGGAAGCTGCCCCACAGCAGCCTGTTACTTCAGTACCCAAAACGCTTTCCTCTGAACAGGTGGAGACTGCACCTGCCCAGACTCCGGCAGAAGAAGTTACCGGAGACGGGAAAGATGAAGCATACTGGAGTTACGTAGATTCCATTCTGGATCATTTTGATGACGGAAAAAAGGCAACGGGTGAAAGTTACCCAAAATCTGAGGCGTTCCCACAGCAATCCGCTGCTCCTGCAGCGGGCACAATAGAAAATCAACCGGCAGTGGAAACGCCACAACCGCCGGTTGAACCCAATCCTATCCCGTATGGTACTCCCGCAGAGCGGGCCTATGCTGCCAGACAGGAACGGATTCGTCAGCAGCAAATAGCGCAAGAACGGATGGCTGCACAACAGGCCGCACAGCAGGTTATGCAGCAGGCACAGCCGCAGAATACTAGGTATCCGGCTGCCCCACAGTATTTTGCGCAATCTGCGCAAAATCAGGTACAGCAACCGGTCTTGGAGACTGCGCAACCCAGCGCAGGCAGGACCGCAAGCCAGACTAGGGCTTCGGCAGCAGATGTAGATGCCGCTTTGGCTGCCTTTGAAGGAGCGCCGACACGGCGCCCAAGAAGACAGGAACCGCCAAAGGAACGGGAACTGCCGAAGGAACCGACAGAAGCTGACTCGCAAACAAAACAAAAAAACAAGAAAAAACAAAATAAAAAGCAGGGCAAAAAGACTACAGAAGCAGCCAATGGTGCAATGACGGCATCCGGTAAGAAGTCCAAAAAGTCCAAAAACTCCAAAAAGGGAAAGAAGTCCAAGAAGAAGGGCTCCATTCTCCCCAAAAAGGGAGACTCGGCTTTTGAAGTGGTTCGGAAACTGGTTGTCATTGTTTCTGCCCTCTCTCTGATTCTCTGTGCCCTTTATTTCGGCTATACCATCAAGGAACGGTATGACAATACCCATGTAAATCAAAATGCACAGGCTGCTGTTGACACCGAATATACAGATGAAGAAGTAGAGGCCAAGTGGAAGGAAATCAAGGCCAAGTATCCGGATGTAGATTTCCCCGAAGGAATGCAGGTTAAGTTTGCCACACTGTATGCACAAAATCAGGATCTGGTCGGCTGGATTACCATTGAAGGCCTTGGAATTGACTACCCTGTCATGCAGAACTCGGATTATTACCTGAAACATAATTTCAGCAAGACGTACAGCGCTTATGGTGCTCCGTATCTGGATCAGTATAATAAAGTTTACCCGCTGGATGATAACACCACCATTTATGCGCACTCTATGCGGCGGGACGACCAGATGTTTACCAATCTGAAGGAATACAAGTCCATTGATGGCTTCAAAAAGAATCCAATCATTGAATATGACACGCTTTATGCAAATTATAAGTTTAAGGTTTACGCTGTCTTCATTACCAATGGTACTTCTTCCGGAGACAACGGTTACCTCTTCAACTACCCAACGTCCAACTTTGTTAGTGACGAAGCCTTTGTTGGTTACGTAGAACAATTGAACCAGCGTGCACTTTACACCACGGGCGTAGATATTGAAGTAGGGGACAGGCTGATTACCCTGTCTACCTGCACCTATGACTTCTCCGAAGCCCGTCTTGTTGTGGTCGGCCGCATGGTTCGGGATGGAGAAGACGAAACCGTAGATACCAGCCTTGCCGTTAAAAACAGCAATCCGCGGTATCCGCAGGCGTATTATGACGCCAAGGGCCAGAGCAATCCGTATAAGAATGCGGAGAAGTGGTATAACCAAGATACGTAAGGAGAATGGGAATGAAGCTCAACTTTCTGAACCTTGGAATTGAACTGACAGCGGATATGCGCACAGCGCAGGAACGCATTTTGGATGCGTTTCAAAAAGCCCTGGGTGACGTCTGCCAAATACCGGACTTTGTTGGTTATGCCACCGAAGCATCTTTTATGGACGGCTTTCGGGCTTCTTTGGACAATAGCGATGTAGTGGTTGCCACCGTAGATCCGGAACTGTTTTCGTTATTCAAAAAATTCATGGGCGATGCACTTGGCTTAAAAATGCGAAGCAATCGCTCCTTACAAAAGCACTTGCAGAAGGCTTGTCCGGATCTTCCGCCGGAAGCCATCCCGGAGCAGGCAGAGTTGCCGGCAGAGGCGGATGCACTGTTGTCGGAAGATGGTCTTAACTCCGGCTTTGCCATTAAGGCAAATCGGCAGATTCTGGTGGCTTTGCCACTGGATCCGACACGGATGGATTATCTAATGCAGGATAGTGTGCTGCCGTATTTGCAGGATCATATGGATGCAAAGCTTTTCTTTACAGGCGCCGGTGCGCAGGAAAAAGAAGTGGCTCCCATAAAAGAATCTTCCGGCAAAGACGAACCAAAGGCTGCTGCATCACAACCGCAGCGCATTTTAATTAATGAACCGTTTGTGGCGCAGGTAGTGGCAAAACTATACGCCGCTGGCCAACAGGTTTCGGTTGCAGACACCAAAACAGTTGATTTCCTGAAAAATGTGGCAGCAATTATCAATATGCAGGATGTTGTTTTGTTAAGCCAGTATACGCAGGAAAAAGCAGAGGGTGAAGCGGCAGAAGATTACATTGTCCGTTTGGCCCGCCAGACCCAGGAACAGTCTGGAACACCTTTAGGCGCAGTTATTTCTAAGGTATATGCCAAGACCCTGGAAGATGGCACTAAGGATTATTATCTTTATGTCAGTATTTCAGATGGAGATACTGCAAATGAAGCAAAGGTAACAGCCCTTCCCGGAGATACGCCTCCGGAACTGATTTATCGTGCTATTGAAGTGCTGTTCCACATGATTAACACTTGGCTGGATTCCGGCTCTACCCGCCCGGATTCTCCTGCTAAAAAGAAGCCGGTTATCCTGTCGTAAACAAAAAACAAACAAAAAAGGACCCACACTTTATGCCTGTCCAACCCCCCAGGTAAGGACAGCATAAAAGAGGGTCCTTTTATTGTTCTGAACGGACGTCTTATTTGACGTCTACTTTTTTGCCATCTTCCAGGCGGAAGGTGTGGGCATATCCCATGTTGGATACTTCCACTACATTCCGCTTGCCGGAACCGGTCAGCGGGAAGAGGTATACATCATTGAAGTACCGATACAGAATGCGGTCATGCAGTTGCGGGAACGCCGCTTTCAGTCGTTCATCCATGGCCTGGCAGGCGGCGTCGGCGCTCAGGTTGGCCAGCGGCGATACTTCATAGTTAATAACAAAATGGGTTCTGCCGTTATATTCAGCTTCGGTTACTACGGCAGTCAGAATGTTCTGGTCATCTTCGGAAGCTACATCGGCCAGACGGAACGGATATACTTTGTCTCCGTTTTCCATGGTAACCAGGCTGTCTTTGCGATCCTTCATGTGAACGTTGCCCATGGAGTCAATATATCCGAATACGTCACAGGAAAGCCAGTCACGGCCCTTGTTGTCGGTGATAATCTTTTCCCGAACTTTTTCATAGCTCTTGTAGGTGGACAGGTTGGTGAAGGAGTTGGCAACAATAATGCCCTTTTCGTTGTAGTCACATTCTACATACTGTCCGTTTTCGTCTTTGCGGAGAACCGTAACCTGGACATACGGTACCGGGCGCATACCAAACGGTTCGCCCTTCAGCTTGAACTTGTTCAGCCCCTGGTAGAAGCCTTTCCACAGGGAGTAGTAAATGCCGCCGTGTTCGGTGTCTCCTCCGCCGATGCCAATGGTAACATATGGGAAGTGAATTGGACCTGCCAGTTTAACGCCACTTCCGGCTTTGCTTTCTTTCAGGAACTGGTTAATGAACTTCTCTTCGCCCGGGGCAGTGCCTTCCCCAACGCAGAGTGGGGAAAGTAAGAAATCCAGTTTCCGATCATTATATTTGCCTTCTATCAGATAACGTCTGGCTGTTTCAATATAAAAGCTGGTGGTAGCAATGCAAACATTCGGCTTGTTCAGGAACAGAATGTCAATGAAGCGCTCCCGATCATATTCCGGTTCCATGGCAATAGACCAGTTCTGGAAGAAGGCGTCGGAAATAGAGGTAATCAGGTTGGTGTTAGAATCCGTGTGGATGTGCGCTAAGGAACGCAGGCCCTTCTTGGCCGGGTTGCCGCAAAGTTCCGGATCATGGAACACACCAACGCAGATAGGAGAACGGTTGCAGTGAATCATTCGCTTCGGGAAGCCAACCTTGGTGGATCCGCTGGTGTAGGTAACCAGGAATTCTGTGTACAGGTCATTGTCATCCACAATTTCGCCGGTGAAGTTGCTGCTGAGTTCCAGGAATTCGCCCCAGCTCATCAGGCTGATATCTTCGGCGATGTACTGCTGCGCTTTGTTTTCATAGCGATAATAGGAATCCAGTTCCGGTTCATATTCCGGACACTCTTCCGGATATTGCGGAAGGGAATCTGCCAGAGAGATAACCAATTTATAAAGGAAATCCTGCTTGGCAACGGCATCTTTTACCTGCCCGTAATATTCATCGGAAGCAATAAAGAGCTTATGAGAAGTTTGGGACAAGATGATATCAATAAACTTCGGGTCATAGTGTGCGCCAAAGAAGTTAATTTTGGCACCCAGCTTGTTGGCTGCCAACATCAGGTAAACGGTTTCCGGGATGTTGCCAAGGCAGCACGGAATTTCGTCTCCCTTTTGAATGCCGATATAGGCAAGCGCTTCGGCTAACCGATCTGCCTTTTGGAAAGCTTCGGCCGCGGTAATGCTGTTGCCACGGTAGAAGATGAATTCTTTGTCCATGCTGTCAACCCAGCGGGCTTTGACTGCTTTGTACCAGGAGATGTTATACTCCTTCTGAATCAGCTTCAGGCCTTCAATAGCTTTTTTGCCTTTCTTAGTCTGATAAATACGTGCGGATGGTTTGCTTGGATCATCCATGAAGAACTGTTCATAGTCTTCCAGGTGGTAAACATTAAGGCGCTTTTCCTCATCGTTTAAGAGATTAATAGTTTTAACCATTTCCGTAGGATTCCTTTCCAAAAGTTGTGGATGTTAGTACCGCTAACATCCTATTACACACCAGATGTGGATTTCTTCTGGTTTACTGGGTCTTATGCTAACATAAATATGTACAAAAATCAATTTTGTTTTTATTTTGTTCACACATTATTGTTTGACTTGCCATATTTTAGCCCGATTGACTGGCTAAACTGCACAAAATAGACAAAGAAATGCAAAAAAATGCCAAAATTCCGCGGCGAATTATGGGAAATATGAAAAGAGAAGCGGGGAAAATGGCTAAATTCCAACAGTTTGACGACTTTTGGTTTACTTGACACAGCACGGGGGCAAGGCTAAAATAACCGTGTGTTATCTTGTAATTATGGGATGGCTTGCTTTGCCGTCCGGTAAAATCAGGAAAAGGAGAAAATAGTAATGAAGAAGACTTGGAAAAAACTCGTCTCACTGGTTATGGCTGTTATGATGTTGGTTTCCGTTGCCGCAGTGTACGCAAATGCAGCAACAGCAAGCACAGTAAAGACGTACAAGACCTATCTGTCTTTAGGTGACAGTATTGCATCCGGCTTCGGCCTGGCAGATTACTGCAACAAGCTGAAGGGTGACAATATCATCTTAAGCAAAGGGGACTACTACAAATCCACCAACGGAAAAGTAAGTATTCCGACCAGAATTAAGGGCTCTTATACGGACCTTGTTGCCAAAGCAGTTGGCGCAACCAAGGTATATGCTTATGCCTGCCCTGGCTTCCGGTCCTCTGAAATCCGCATGCTGATTGATGATTCCTATGATGGTGACTGGGTTGTTAAGGGGAAAGCAATCACGGAACTGTCCATGGGTGCATACAATTACAATGACTTAATAGCAATGAAACCTTATTACAAAGCAGCCGTTAAGCAGGCAGATCTGATTACCATTGACGTTGGTATGAATGACACCTGGTTCTCTGTTGTTGCTGCTGTCATGACCGTTGGTTATGCCATTAACGGTGATGACGTAAATGAAGTACTGAAGAATGCCTTCAACTACTTTGGCAGCTGGGAAGCCATGGAACAGGCTTTCGGAGATGCGTTCAAGCAGATTATGACTGCACCGGGATTGACTGCCCTGGTAGTAGACGCTGTCCGCAAGTTCTGGATGGACTTCTACATTAACTACACTGCTACTATTGATGCCATTTATAAGCTGAATCCGGACGTTACCGTTGTTTCCGTTGGATGCTACAACTCCTTCAAAGATTGGGAAGTTCCAATCTACGTTATTCCGCAGGTTAGCTGCTACATTCCAATGAACTCTTTGAAGCTGGGTCTGAAGAACAGCTATGACAACTATTATTATGCCGACGTTGGCGATGTAGACGTTATCGGCAAACACTTCACTATGCCGTTACCAAGTAACCTGTCCCTGGATGATTCCGGTTACAACCCGCATCCAACTGCTACCGGCCATAAGTATATGTATAACCAGATTATTGCAACACTTCCTACCGGTAAGCGCAGCAGCACCTATGCAAGCGGTACTTATCCGGAACTGACGAAGGTAGATGGCGTATGGGCATATCGTAAGAACGGCGTTATCCAAAGCTCTTACAAAGGCCTGGGTGAATCCGAATACGGTATTTACTACGTTAAGAACGGTAAGGTTGAATTTGACGTAAGCGGTATTGTTACCGTAGACGGCAAGAAGTACTACGTTGTAAAGAACAAGGTACAGACCGGTTACACCGGCATGGTAAATACCAGCAGCACCTCTTATTATGTCAAGGAAGGCATGGTACAAAGCGGCTACACCGGCATTGTTACCTCTAACGGCACCAAGTATTATGTTAAGAACGGTGTCCTGCAGAAGAACTACACCGGCATTGTAGGTGCTTCCAGTAACTCCTATTATGTCAAGAACGGTATTGTAGATACCAGCTACAGCGGAACGGTAACCACAAAGTCCAAGGTTTACACGGTTAAGAACGGTGTTGTGGTATCTTCTAAGAACCGATAATTGAAGGAGGGCCTCATGAAAAAGAAACTGATCAAAAAGCTTGCCGCAATTGTAATGGCAATTTCCATGCTGGCATCCATTGCTGCTGTTGCAGCAAATGCAGCTTCTGCTGCAACCGTAAGACAATATAAAAAGTACGCCTTTATTGGAGACAGTATTGCAGCTGGATTCTCCTTGGAAGAATACAATGCGCACGGACAGTATGTATGGCCGTGGCAGAATATCACCGGCAGTTATCCGAACCTGGTTTCCAAGGCGGTACAGGCCACATCCAACTACGGCGGAAAAACCTATCCGCTGGCAGCTCCGGGATTCCGTACCCAGGAAGTCCGGATGATGCTGGATGATGATTATTCCGGAGACAACATCACCAAAAAGTATGTTGGCGAATTGGCTTCCGCCAGCGGAGATGTTTATGATTATCAGAACCTGCTGAAGAAAAGAAGCACCTATCAGAATGCAGTTAAAAATGCAGATCTGATTACACTGGACATAGGCCTGAATGATACCTGGCTTCCGGTATCCGCTGTCTCTTTGTTCTGGCGTGACACCGGCACAGGTGCAACAGACGTAACCGAAGCTATTTCTTACGCACTGGAGCAGTATGGCACCATTGGTAACGTTATGAGCGAAGGCTTAAGTGCTATTATGCACTTGGTTACCTGGCCGGCATTTTTGTCCTATATGGTGGAAGTTGGATATGACCTGTTGCAGGGTTATTACACCAATTATCCGGCTATTGTAGAAAAGATTTACGAACTGAATCCGGACGTTACTTTGGTTCTGGTTGGTAGTTACAACTCCTTCACTGATTGGGAAGATGCTAAACTGCTTGGACCGTTACTGGATACTCTTTCTTACAACAAGATGAACCAGACCAAGAAGGATTTGGCTGCCAAGTATGACAACTGCTACTACGTTGATATGACCGGTGTAGACCTGATTACCAAGAGCTTTAAAGAATGCATTGATACCAGCTCTGGTAGTCTGACCATTACCTATAATCCACATCCGACAGCAGCCGGACACCAGGATATGGCAACCCGCATTATTAAGGAACTTCCTACCGGTAAGCGTGCCGCTGCTTCCAAGGGCCCGAATGGTTATCCGTGGCTGACCAAGGTAAACGGTGTATGGGCTTACCGCAAGAGCGGAAATGTTCAGACTTCTTACACAGGCCTGGGTGAATCTGACTACGGTATTTATTATGTAAAGAACGGTACCGTTAAGTTTGACGTAACTGGTATTGTTACCGTCAGCGGCAAGAAGTACTACGTTAAGAAGAACCGTGTAATTACCGAATACACCGGTGTCATTAAGGCTGGCAAAACCACTTACTATGTTAAGGAAGGTGTTGTTAAGACCGGCTACAGCGGTATGGTTACAACCGGTGGCAAAACCTATTATGTAATAAAAGGGGTTGTACAAACCTCTTACACCGGAATTGTTGCCGGTGCAAGCAAGTCTTATTACGTACGCAATGGTGTGGTAGACACCAGCTACAGCGGAAAGGTAACCACAAAGACCAAAGTATATACGGTTAAAAACGGTATTGTAGTTTCCCAGAAAAACCGTTAAGAAATAGACAGTTCTGTTTGTTTGTAAAATTTTTGTTAACACTTACCAAAAGCCCCTGTGAAAGCTTGCACAGGGGCTGAAACATGCACAAAAAAGCGTAAGCGCGTTGACAAAGGCACTTTTGATGCTTAAAATTGGAAGAGTAAGTAAGTGGGAAGTGTGTCCCTGATACTGAAATCAAATCTGAGGAAAGGGAATGATACACATGAAGAAAGTTCTTGCAACTGTTTTAGCTCTTAGCCTTGTTCTTTGCATGGCTATCTCTGCTTCTGCAGCCGGCCTGTTCAACACTGGCACAGGCACTGGCACTGGTACCGGCACTGGTACTGGTACTGGCACTGGAACCGACACTGATACCGACACTGATCCGGTAACTGATGTTGATCCGGAAGACACCGACAATACCGGTGATGCCGCTTTCGCTGCTGTTGTAGCAATCTCTGCCGTTTCCGGCGCTGCTTTCGTTATCGCTAAGAGAAAGTAAGTTTTACTTACTTCTTTTTAGTAGACAAAGCTTAATTTTAATTTAGACTTTTTGGCGGAAGCCAACCTGACGTGTTAGCTTCCGCCCGCAAATGTCTTTCTCAGTATTACACACAAGTCCGAATTTACTGCATGTAAATATTAATTAATGCTTACACGGGAAACCGCTCAGTCGCAAGACTGGGCGGTTTCTTTTTCGGTAAGGTTGGGTGTTTGTTGCTGTGGCCGCGCGCGGGGTTCTTCTGCGGCGGAGTAATTGACAGCAGCGGCGGAAATACGTAAAATAATGGCTGTAAGAAGCAAACTTTGGTTGACTACCAAGTAGGAGAAGAAAGGATGACAGAAAATGTTTAATATTGCAGATGTTCCTTATCTGGTAAATGCTCTTTTAGCAATGATTGACGGCTTTGTAGGCCTCTTTAATATTGGCGGCATTCACCTGTTCTAAGGAAAACCGATATATTCGCAAAGCCAAAGGACCCGTTGTAAAACGGGTCCTTTCTTTTGCGTAAGCTGATTAAAAAGTGGCGCTCGGCTGCGGTTGTTGGACAGGCCGACTGCAAATAGCACATACACTCCTTCATTCATTCATCCATAGACAAGGGCCTGTTGCAGAAGACTGATCTGCAATGGGCTCTGTCGTTTTTTTGTGCAAAAGTTTTGCAAATTTTCACATTTGTTATTTTATTAACAAGTTCATTGCCTTTTCCGGGCAGGTCCTGTATTCTGTTTCGTGAAAGCAAAACTAAGTTTCCTATCTGAATTCTTAATAACCGAATGCTTTCCGAAAAGCTTCTGCTCCCACAGGCAGAAGCTTTTTTCTGTTTTATCGGATTCTGATATGATAGAATGAAGCTGAAAAGAATGCGCAAAATGCAATAGGAGAACAATCTGGAAACCGGACAAGTGGGGTTACTGAAATGTATTTGATTCCAAGGCCCAATGGGGAATTTAAAGAAAAGAACGGAACGGTGGGGAAGGTGGCGCAAGGCGTCATTGCGTGCAAGGACGACGTCCGCGACCTGACCCGGCTGTTAGAGGACCGTCTGGCGCCGCTGGGTGGGCTCAAGGTGAACGTAACGCTTTTGGAAGAACCTCTTCCAAAAGCCGAAGAATATTACCTTGAGGCCGCAGAAGCAGGCGTCACCATCCGATATGGGGACCGCGCCGGCGCAAGCAATGCACTGGTTAGTTTGTATCAGCTGCTGCGCCAAGCGGACACGCTGCCATGCCTGTCAGTTCACGACTGGCCGAAGTGCGCCCGCAGGGGGCAATCCTTTGATTCCTGTCGGCATTTCTTTACCATAGGCGAAATGAAAAAAATCATAGAACAGTTGGCATTGTTAAAATGCAACGTGTTGCACTGGGTCTGCGTGAACGACCAGGCATGGCGCATTGAAATAGACGCGTATCCAAAGCTGACGGAGGCTAACGGAAGTCAGAAATATTCCAAGGAAGAAGTAAGGGACTTGATTGCCTATGCGGCGCAACGCAACATCCAGATTGTTCCAGAGTTTGAAATTCCGGGCCACGAATCAGCAGCACTCAGTGCTTATCCAGAACTGACCTGCCGTGGCAACAAAATCACCCCGCCGACCGTAGGTGGCATTTTCCCCGTTATTATGTGCGCCGGTAAGGAAGAAACTTATACCTTTATTCAAACTGTTCTTGCGGAGCTGGTGGATTTGTTCCCAGCAAAGGAATTCCATCTTGGGGGCGATGAAGCTCCTAAAGATGAATGGAAGAGTTGCCCTCATTGCCAAGCCAAAATGAAAGAGCTTGGCATGGAAAAGGAAGAGGAACTGCAGGTGCACCTGATGAATTACGCAGCCAGCCTGTTGCGCCCGTACGGCAAAACCTTAATTTGCTGGAACGAAAGCATAAAGCTTGGCCCGGGCTACCTGGACAAAGATATTGTGGTGCAGTACTGGATGGATCAGGGTGGTTATTGTAAAAAAGAAGCGGCTGCCGGACGCAAGTTTATTTTTTCCAATTTCAAACCGCTTTATTTGGATTATCCGTGCTCTATGTATTCCCTGAAGGCGGTTTATGAATATGAACCGCATATCAAAGGAATGAAAACGTTACCGGAAGCGCAAATTTATGGATATGAATCCTGCATTTGGGCAGAACATATTGCCACCATTGACCGACTGGAATATATGTTGTTCCCGCGCGTGGTGGCCGCCATGGAACAGTTCTGGACCACGGATCGGGATTATGAAGAGTTTGCTCCGCGAGCCAGTCACTACGTATCTTTCCTATGGAAAGACAACATTAATACAAGAACCGTAGAAGAAGCAAATATTCACGGATGGCAGAAGGTCAAAGATCTGGTACGCTATTCCCGTTACATGACGGGATACGGCAGAAAGTCTTTGGCGGCAGTTAAGAAAATAAAAGAAGAAAGTAAAGGCTTATGATTTTTGAACATGTAAATGCTCTGACGCCGGACGGCACGTTTCGGGAAGCCAGAGTAGAAACCTGGAAAAATAAAATTATAGCGGTAGAGTACCTGCAGGACGGCGTCAAAGACGGCGCGGATTATTTGCTGCCGGGCTTGATTGATCTGCACCTGCACGGCGCCATGGGGGCGGATGCGTCCGATGGGAACGGCATCCGCAAAATCCGGGAATATGAAGCGGGCCAGGGGGTCACGTCCATTTTGCTGGCCACCATGACCATTTCAGAACCGGATTTGCTGAAAGCTCTGTCGGCCATCCATGCGGAAATGCAGCAGTCTATCCCGACTATGGCAGATGTGCTGGGCGTGAACCTGGAAGGCCCGTTTATTTCACCGGAAAAGAAGGGCGCCCAGGATGCAGATTACATCAAAACGGCAGACAAATCGCTGTTCAAGAAATACCAAAAGGCGGCTGGAGGCGCCATCCGGATTGTTGGCGTTGCACCGGAGATTCGCTTAAATAAAAAGCTAATCAAATGGCTGGACAAGCAGGCAATTGTTTCTATGGCACACACCAACGCTACCAAAGCGGTGGCGGAGGAAGCCATTGCAGAAGGTGCCAGCCACGCCACCCATTTATATAACGCCATGCGCAAGTGGAATGATTCGGATCCCGGCGTGGCCGGCGCCATTTTGGAACACCCAGAAACAACGGCGGAACTAATCGGGGACGGCATCCACGTGCCGGCGGAGCAGGTCACGGACCTGTTCCGGCACATGGCAGGCCGGATCTGCCTGATCTCCGACAGCATCCGTGCCACCGGCATGCCGGACGGCACCTATATGCTGGGAGGGCACCCGGTCATGAAACACGGGAATAAGGCCGTGTTGGAGGGAACCGGCTGTCTTGCCGGCTCCGTCACCAACTTGGCCGACGTGGTTCGCGCCGTTGTTCACATGGGTGTTCCACTGGAACAGGCGGCCACCGCCGCCACCATGGTCCCTGCGGCCCGCCTAGGCCTTTCCGATCGCGGATATCTCCTTGCAGGTCAAAAGGCCGACCTGGTTCGCTGGGCCCCTGACCTTACCCTGAAAGCTGTCGTGAAAGACGGCATCTTTATTAAAGAACTGTAAACGGAGAGCAGACTCTTTTAAAAGTGGAACACTGACTCGCAGAGTCAAGGAGGTGGAACTTATGTATGACAAAGAAACGTTGGGAAACGCGCTGGCCAAAATCGGCTACGGGTTGTACGTCATTACCTGCCACGATGGCGCCAAAGACACCGGCTGTATTGTGAATGCGGTGGC
The DNA here is from genome assembly GCA_963600825.1 of Bacteroidaceae bacterium. GTDB lineage: Bacteria > Bacillota > Clostridia > Oscillospirales > Acutalibacteraceae > RUG420. The sequence goes on from CAVCCW010000008.1 coordinate 47,163, forward strand.
GCAGGTGGCGAATGACCGTATTGCGGTTAGTATCAACAAAAGTAACTATACGCATGCGGTAGTCAGGAACACCGGTAAACTGGTTGTCAACTGCCTGACAGAAAGTTGTCCCTTTGGAGTGATTCAGAACTTTGGTTTTCAAAGTGGACGTACCGTGGATAAGTGTAAGGACTTTTCCATGACTCGCATGGAAAATGGCTTGGCCCACTTAGACTTTTGCATTAATTCGGCTTTGGCACTGCAGGTAGAAGACTATCTGGACTTGGGTTCTCATGGCCTGTTCCTTTGCTCTGTTACAGAAGTAAAACTTCTGAATAAGGAACCCAGCATGACCTACGCTTACTATCATGCTCATGTAAAGCCAAGGCCAAAGCCGACAGCCACCAAGGGCTGGATTTGTAAAATCTGCGGTTACGTGTATGAAGGTGAAACACTACCGAATGACTTCATCTGCCCCATTTGCAAACATGGCGCCGTAGACTTTGAACCAATGAAATAGCGGCTGTCAGGTAGCCTGTATAATTTCATAACAAGACGGGTCTTCTGCAAAGGAG